>NZ_WWKH01000822.1:0-8566 GCF_009865595.1 Streptomyces sp. SID1328
ACGATCGGGCGGTCCAGGTTGGCGTAGTCGAACATGATCGAGGAGTAGTCCGTGATCAGCGCGTCCGCCGCCAGGCACACGTCCTCGGCCGAGCGGTGCGCGGTGACGTCGATGATCCGGTCCGAACTCCGGGCCATGCCCTGGTCGTAGAAGTAGTGGGCGCGCAGCAGCACCACCACGTCGTCCCCGGCCGCCTCGCAGAACGCGGCCAGATCCAGGCCGGGTTCGAAGCCGGTGGCGTGGTCGCGGTGGGTGGGGGCGTACAGCACCGCCGTGGCCCCCTCGGGGACGCCCAGTTCGCGGCGGACACGGGCCACGTCGTCGGCGGTCGCCGTCACGTACACGTCGTTGCGCGGGTAGCCGTACTCCAACTGCTCGTAGGAGCCGGGGAAGGCGCGCTCCCACATCTGTGTGGAGTGCCGGTTGGACGACAGGTTGAAGTCCCAGCGGTCCACCCGGCCCAGCAGCTTGGTGAAGCTGCCCGACCGCGCGGCCACCACCGGGTACGTCGACTGGTCCACGCCCATCTTCTTCAGCGGGGTGCCGTGCTGGGTCTGCAGATGCGTGCTGCCGGGGCGCTTGACGACACCCTCGGCGAAGTTGGCGTTGTTGATCAGGTACTTGGCGCGGGCCAGCACCTCCCAGTACCGGCGCGACCCGATCACCGCGTACTCCACGCCCTCCGGGACCGTGTGCGCCTGGTCGGCCTCCACCAGGAACACCGAGCGGATGTGCGGGGCGAGTTCGCGGGCCCTGGCGTGGATCGCGGCCGGGTTGCAGGCGTAGCCGCGTCCCCAGTAGGCGCAGTACACCGCCAGGTTGGGATCGAGCGGGCGGCGCAGGGCTCGGGCGTAGCGCAGCCGGGTGCGCAGCATGCGCGGCTTCGGCAGCCGGCGCAGTACCCCGGCGGCCACCCGGTTGGCCCCGCGCAGCGCGCGGAACGGGGTGTACGCGCCCGTCGCCAGCAGCCGGTGCTGCACCCCGAGGCTCCCGCCGGGCACCCGGTACCCGGCCGGGCGGTGCCTGCGGTACAGCCGTCCGGCGCGGCGGAAGAACGCCCGGTGGCCCTCGGTGAGCCGCTCGGGACGGGACGCGGTCTTCAGGACCTGGAGGAAGAGCTGCCCGAACAGGGCCCCGGCCCGCTCCGATGGGAGCGCGGACTCGGCGGCCCGGCGCAGCACCCGGTCCACCTGGTCCAGGACGTCGCGCTGGTGCGGTCCGGGCGCGTTCAGCCTGCTGCCCTGGCGCCGGGCCCGGTGCCGGACGACCGGCCGGCGCAGCACCGCGATCCGGCCGGCGGCGACGGTGACCAGACCGCCCCAGCCGAGGTCGGTGAAGTGTCCCTCGGGGAAGGTGAGTTCGTGCTCGACGAGGAAGGAGCGCCGGTAGCAGGCGCTCCACGCGGGGAACTGGACGCCGGTGAGCCAGGGGGCCGCGCCCGGCCCGAAGGCTCCCGTCGGGGCCTTCGCCAGCAGGGGGGCGGCCGGGTTGGCGGGCTCGCCCTCCCACCAGGGCACGCGCTCGTACTCGGCGTGCAGCACGTCGACGCCCGCGGTCTCGGTCAGCCGCTGGTCCAGCGCGGCCAGCGCGCCGGGCAGCAGCAGGTCGTCGCCGTCCAGGAACAGCACGTACCCGCCGCGCGCGGCCCGCAGCCCGGCGTTGCGCGCCCCGCTCAGTCCGGCCGACGGCGGCGAGTTCACCGGGAGCACCCGCCGGTCGCGCTCGGCGTGTGCTGCGGCCACCGCGGTGGCCGGGGCGTCGGGGGAGTCGCAGACCGGGATCAGTTCCAGGTCGCCGAAGGACTGGGCGAGGACCGAGTCGAGGGCCTGCGACAGCCGGCCCGGGACCCCGTGGGAGGGGACGATGATGCTGAAGCGGGGCATGCTGTTCTTTCTGTCGTCTTGCGGACGCGGCCCGGCCGCCCGGCGGGACGCCAGGTGGACGGCCGGGTCGGCGTGGGCCGCGTCGTGCCGAGGGGCATGGAGACTCCCGGAAGGTCCAACGGTGTTCAGCGGCCCTCGGTGACGGGGAGCGGGCCGGAAGGTTGTGGCACGGACGGCAGCGGCGCCCTGACCTGGGTCTCTGCCGCCGACCGCACCGGCCTGCGCGCACCGGGCGGCACCGCCTCGGGCAGCCCCGCCGGGCGCCCCAGCACGACATGGCGGACGACGCGCTCGCCCGCGCTGCCGTCGTCGTACGGGCAGAAGCGCTCGCGGAACGCGGCCCGCAGCCGGGCGGAGCGCACCCCGCGCCAGTGGCCGGAGGCGAACACGTCCGCGACCTCCTCCTCGGTGCGGGCCAGCGGGCCGGGCGGGCAGGCGAGCAGGTCGAGGTAGGCGCCCCGGACCGTGCGGAAGGTGTCCCAGTCCCCGGTGTGCAGCACCACCGGGCGGTCGAGCCCGGCGTAGTCGAA
The DNA here is from genome assembly GCF_009865595.1 of Streptomyces sp. SID1328. Classification (NCBI taxonomy): domain Bacteria; kingdom Bacillati; phylum Actinomycetota; class Actinomycetes; order Kitasatosporales; family Streptomycetaceae; genus Streptomyces; species Streptomyces sp. SID1328. The sequence goes on from NZ_WWKH01000822.1 coordinate 2,414, forward strand.
CATCAGCGGCGAGAAGTCGGTGAGCAGCGCGTCCGAGGCCAGACACAGGGACGGCAGGTCGGGATGGGCGGAGACGTCGACCAGCCGGGCCCCCGCCGCCGGGGGCTCACCGAGCGGGGCGCGGGTCAGCAGGGTGAACCGGGGTCCGAGCAGGCCGAGCAGCCGGGCGGGGTCCAGCGGCGGGGTCTGGGTGCGCCGGTGGTCACGGCGCGCGGGCACGTACAGCACGGCGACCGCCCCCTCCGGCACGCCGAGGGACGCGCGCAGCCGGGCCACGTCGGCCGAAGTGGCGTGCTGGAAGACGTCGTTGCGCGGGCTGCCGTACTCCAGCGTGGTGTAGCCGCCGGGGTGGGCCCGCTCCCAGGTCAGGGTGGAGTGCCGGTTGCCGGAGAGGACGTAGTCCCACTGGCCGGCCTCGCGCAACTGCCCGGCGAAGTCCGTGCCGTGGGCGGCCGCCGGGCGTTCCTGGAGGTCGAGGCCGGTGTGGCCGAGCGGGGTGCCCTGCCGGGTCTGGACGTAGACCTGGCCGGGGCGCTTGACCAGGCCGGGCCCGAAACCGGCGTTGTGCACCAGGTACTTGGAGCGGGCGAGCGCGGTGAAGTGGGCGGCGGTGCCGGGGCGGTCGAGCCAGGCGGTGCGGATGTGCGGGGCGTGCGCGTGGAAGGCCGCCTCCAGGGCGCTCGGGTCGCAGCCCTGGTCGGGGGCGGGGTCGGCGGCGAAGAGGGCGTGGTCGGCGCGCAGGGGGAGAAGCCGCTGCACCCGGTAGTGCAGGCGCAGCATGACCGCCCGCAGCCTCTGTTCTCCGCGCCCGGCCGAGGCGCGGGCGTGGCGGCGGAGCGCGGCGGCCAGGCGCAGGGTGCGGAAGGTGCGGTGCAGGCCGTGCCGGACCAGGGCGCGGCGGAGGCCGGGGGGTACCGGGGTGCCGGGGGCGCGGTGGCGGCGGCAGTGGACGCGGGCCCGGCGCAGGAACGCGGGGTGGCTGTCGCGCGGGAGGCGGTCCGGACGGGTGGCGATCGTGGTGAGGTGGTCGAGCATGCGGGCGTACAACTCGGGCCGCCAGCGCTCCAGTTCCGGCCGGTCGGCGAGGTAGGCGAAGACCCGGTCGTACTGGTCGAACACGTCGAAGTGGCGGGGGCTGGGGGTGCGCAGGATGCTGCCCCGGCGGCGCTGGCGGTAGTGCACGCAGACCCGGTCGAGCGTGGCGATCGACCCGGCCGCCATCAGCACCGGGAAGGTCCAGGGGGTGTCCTCGTAGTAGCCCGGCGGGAACCGGAAGCCCTCGCGGATGACGAACTCCCTGCGGTACGCCTTGTTCCACGCCACCATCAGCACCCGCAGCAGCCCCGGCCGGCCGGCCAGGGTGAAGGGGGCCGGGCCGTCCTCGGTGAGCCGGTCCGCGAGCCGGTTGCGCAGGGCGGTGCCGTCCCAGTGGGTACGGGCGTAGTCGAAGACCAGCACGTCCGGCTCGCCGGTCGCCGCGAGGCGGTCCGCGAGGGCGCGCAGGGTGTGCGGGGTGAGGGTGTCGTCGCCGTCGAGGAAGAGCAGGTAGTCGCCGCACGCCTCGTCGATACCGGCGTTGCGGGCGGGACCCAGCCCGGCGTTCTCCGCGAGGTGCAGGGCCTTCACCCGGGGGTCGCGGGCCGCGTACTCGTCGATGATCGCGCCGCAGCCGTCCGGCGAGCGGTCGTCCACCGCGATCAGCTCGAAGTCGGCGCAGGACTGCGAGAGCACCGAGTCCAGGCACTCGGCGAGGTACGCCTGGACCTGGTACGCGGGGACGATGACGCTGAACCTGGGCAAGGCACATCCATGGGTCGGTCGGCGCGGGCCTTCTGCCCGGCAACGGCCGCCCAGGTGACTTGGTTACGGCTCCTACGGCATACGGGGGACGCCCGGGGGATCCGTACGGATTCCCCCGGGCAACACCTGTGCGGACGCGGTTACTTGACCGCTCCCGCCATCACCCCGGACACGAACTGCCGCTGGAAGGCGAAGAACACGGCCAGCGGGATCACCATCGACAGGAACGCGCCGGGCGCGAGCACGTCGATGTTGTTGCCGAACTGCCGTACCTGGGTCTGGAGCGCCACCGTGACCGGCTGGGAACCGGACTTGGTGAACACCAGCGCCACCAGCATGTCGTTCCACACCCACAGGAACTGGAAGATGCCGAGGCTCGCGATGGCGGGCGCGCCGAGCGGCATCACCACCCGTGCGAACAGCCGGAGTTCACCCGCGCCGTCCAGCCGGGCCGCCTCCAGCAGCTCGCGCGGGATCTCCGCGAAGAAGTTCCGCAGCAGGAACACCGCGAACGGCAGCCCGAACCCGATGTGGAACAGCACCACGCCCAGGATGGAGCCGAACAGCCCGACCTTGCCGAAGAGTTCGGCGATCGGGATCAGCGCCACCTGCACCGGCACGACCAGCAGCGCGACCACGCCCAGGAACCACCAGTCGCGGCCGGGGAACTCCATCCAGGCGAACGCGTAGGCGGCCAGCGAGCCGATCACCACCACGCCGAGCGTCGCCGGGACCGTGATGAGCACGGTGTTGACCAGCGAGTGGGTGATGTCGCCGTTCTCCAGCAGCTTGCCGTAGCTCTCGAAGGTGAGCTTGGACGGCTCGGTGAACACCGTCCACCAGCCGCTCGCGTTCATGTCCTCCGGCGAGCGCAGCGAGGAGATCAGCAGCCCGATGGTCGGCACCAGCCAGAACAGCGCCACCAGGACCAGGAAGAACTGGACCAGCCCGCCGCCCAGCCCCTGAACCAGCCGGGCGCCGAGGGAAGGCCGTCCCCGTACGGTGTCCTTCGCGGGCAGCTCGCGCACCCGTCCCGCGCTCTCGGTGTGCGTGCTCATGGCCTGCCCTCCCGCCGCAGCCTGCGGATGTTGAACAGCATCACCGGGATCACCAGCAGCAGCAGGAACACCGCGATGGCGCTGGCCACGCCGGGCCGCCCCTCGGAGAAGCCCTTGCGGTACAGCTCCAGCGCCAGCACGTTCGCGTCGTCCTGGGACGAGCCCGGCGCGATGATGTAGACCAGGTCGAACACCTTCAGCACGTTGATCATCAGCGTGACGGTGACGACCGCGAGCACCGGCGCCAGCAGTGGCACGGTCACCTTGCGGAACACCTGCCACTCACTGGCGCCGTCCACCCGCGCCTGCTCCAGCAGCTCCCTGGGCACCCCCGCGAGCCCCGCCGCGATCAGCACCATGGCGAAGCCCGCCCACATCCAGACGTACGACCCGATGATCGCCGGGGTGACCAGGGCCGGGCCGAGCCAGTCGACGCCGTTGTACGCCTCCTTGAAGTTGGCCGCCGGAAGCCTGAGCCGAGCCCCGTCCGCCGAGGCAGGCAGGGTGAAGGTGCCGTCCCCGGCCGCCTTCGCCGAGGCCACCACCTTGCCGTCCTTCACGGCCTCGATCCGCATCCCGGCGTACCCGCGCTCGGCCGGGTCCGGGGCGCCGAGCCTGCCGACGCCCTTGCCGCGGGTGAAGTCCTGCCAGACGGTGCCGGTGACCTTCCCCGGCTCCGGCCGGGCGGCGACGGCCCGGGCGGCGTCGTCCGGGAACTGGTCCGGGGCCACGCCGACCAGGGGCAGCGCGACCGGGGTGCCAGCCTTCACCGGGTCCTTGGTGACGAAGGCGCCGCCCTGTCCCACCAGCGGCGACTCGCGGCCGGGGTGCGCCTTCGGGAACGCCGACGACTGGGCGAAGGAGTCGTGCACCCCGACCCACACCGCGTTGGCGACCCCCTTGTCCGGGTCCTGGTCGTACACCAGCCGGAAGATGATCCCGGCGGCCAGCATCGAGATCGCCATCGGCATGAAGACGATCAGCTTGAACGCCGTCCCCCAGCGCACCCGTTCGGTCAGCACGGCGAAGACCAGGCCGAGCGCGGTGGAGACGGTGGGCGCGAACACCACCCAGATCACGTTGTTCTTCAGCGCGGTGCGGATGCCGTCGTCGGTGAACAGCGCCTGGTAGTTGTCGAACCCGGCGAACTGGTCGCCCGAGGAGTCGTAGAGACTGCGGACGACCGAGTACCCGATCGGGTAGAGCACGAGTGCGCCGAGCAGCACCAGGGCCGGCAGCAGGAAGAGCGCCGCCACCACCTTGCGCGTCCCGGTCACGCTCCTGCGGCTCCTCGGCGCGGCCGGGCCCGGAGGGGCGCCGGCCGCCGCTGCCGATGCCATGACCGGATCAGCCCCCGTTCCCGTACGCGGCCGCCGCGTCCTTCTCCAGCCTCGCCTGGGTGCCCGCGACGTCCTTCGGGTTCTTCAGGAAGTCCTGGAGGTCCTTCCACTCGCCCTTGCCGGGCGTGCCGCCGAACGCCTGCGGCGCCTGGTCGGACATGTCGAAGCGGAAGTCGTCGCCGGACTTGATGAGCGCCTTGGCGATGGTGCGCTGGGTCTCGTTCGGGTAGGCCGAGTCCGGCACGTTCTTGTTCGGCGAGAGGTAGCCGCCGAGCTTGGCCTGAACCGTCGCCGCGTCCGGGGACGCCAGGAAGGTCGCCAGCGCCTGGGCGCCCTTGGAGTCCTTCAGGATCACCGCCGCGTCACCGCCGGAGACCACCGGCGCGGTCGAGCCGACCGACGGGAAGGGGAAGACCTTGGCGTCCGCGCCCACCTTCGCCTTGGTCTCGCCGATGTTGACCTGCGCGAAGTCGCCCTCGTAGACCATCGCGGCCTTGGGCTGGTCGCCGCCGGTGAAGGTCTGGGTCACCGAGGCCGGGAACTCGGTCTGCAGTGCGCCGTCCGCGCCGCCCGCCACATAGTCCTTCTTGCCCCAGATCTGGGCGAGCGTGGTGAGCGCCTGCTTCACCGAGGGGTCGGTCCACTTGATCTCGTGCTTGGCGAGCTGGTCGTACTTCTCCGGGCCGGCCTGGGAGAGATAGACGTTCTCGAACCAGTCGGTCAGCGTCCAGCCGTCCGCGCCGCCCACCGAGAAGGGGGTCACACCGGAGTCGTACACCGCCTGCGCGGCGGTCAGCAGCTCGGCCCAGGTCTTGGGCTCCTTGGCGCCAGCGTTCTCGAAGACGGGGGCGTTGTACCAGATCAGCGACTTGTTGGCGGCCTTGTAGTAGACGCCGTACGGCTTGCCGTCGACCTTGCCGATGTCCTGCCAGCCCTGTGAGTAGTTCTTCGACAGCTCCTTGACGGCGTCCGGGCCGAGCGGCTTGGCCCACTTCTTGTCGACCGCCTGCTTGATCGCGCCCGGCTGCGGCAGCAGCGCCACGTCCGGCGGCTGCCCGCCCGCGATCTTGGACCCGAGGAAGTTGATGATCGGGTCCTGCGCGGGCACGAACGTCACCTTGGCGCCCGTGCGCTTCTCGAACTCCGCCAGCACCTTCTTGAAGTTCGCCTGCTCGGTACCGGTCCAGACGGCGGCGACCTCGAGTTCCGTGCCGTTCAGCTTCGGCAGGGTCACCGTGGAGCCGGTGGCACCGCCGCCGCCCTCGTCGGCGTCCTTCTTACCGTCACCGCCGGAGCAGGCGGTGAGCGTCAGGGCCCCCGCCAGCAGCGCGGCGAGGGCGGCTGCGGCCCGGTGCCCTCGAATGGTGTCGCTCGGCTTGCGCATCACTTCCCCGTTCGTCGTTCTCCGTTGAACGCCTGAACTCTGCTTGTGCGCTCCGGTGTACGCCGGGCCGCCCCGGTGCGGCAAGAGCACCCACAGGGTCCGGCCACGCATCGTGATGGGCTCGTGATCATCGGGGTATGCGTGCCGGCGCCGGTTCATTGCCGTGCTCCGGTGCTCAGAGCAGCGAGGGCACCTGACCGGCCGACACCTGCCGGGCCGCCCGCTCCACCGCGCTCGCCAGCAGGGCCAGGTCGGTGGGGCCGTTGCCCAGCTCGCGCACCGGGCGCCGGGTGGGGGGATCACCCATCCGCTGCCAGTCCAGCGGCAGTACGGTCGGCCGCTGGGTGGCGGTGCGCGGTATGCGGCCCGTCACCCGGCCGCCCTGCACCCCGGTGACCCGGCCGTCCGGGTACGCCAGCACCCCGCGCCCCGGCGCCGGTTCGCCTTCCGCGCTCCGCTCGGCGGGTCCCGTACCGCGTCCGCCGGAGGGCGCGTCCAGCGTCACCCGCAGGGTGGCCCGCCGCGCCGGTTCCGTCTCCGCCGTACGGCCGCCCGTGCCGGTCGCGGTCAC
>NZ_WWKH01000823.1:0-13183 GCF_009865595.1 Streptomyces sp. SID1328
ATGTGGACATCTTCTACTCCCACCGGCTGGACGCCAGCACGCCGCTGGAGGAGACGATGGGCGCGCTCGACACCGCCGTCCGCCAGGGCAAGGCGCTGTACGTCGGCATCTCCTCCTACGACGCCGAGCGCACCCGGCAGGCCGCGGCGATCCTGCGCGAGCTGGGCACGCCGATGCTGATCCACCAGCCGTCGTACAACATGCTCAACCGCTGGATCGAGACCGAGGGTCTGCTGGACGTGGCGGAGGAGGAGGGCTTCGGTGTCATCGGCTTCACGGCGCTGGCGCAGGGCCTGCTGACCGGCCGCTACCTGGACGGCGTGCCGGAGGACTCGCGGGCTGCGGCGGGCAAGTCCTTCGACCAGTCCTGGCTGACCGAGGACATGCGCGGCCGGCTGCGCGCCCTGAACGACATCGCGGCCCGGCGCGGTCAGTCCCTGGCGCAGATGGCGCTGGCCTGGGCGCTGCGTGACGAGCGGGTGACCTCGCTGGTGATCGGCGCCTCGCGCACCGAGCAGCTCGAGCAGAACGTGGCGGCGCTGCAGAACCTGGAGTTCAGCGCCGAGGAGCTGGCCGAGATCGACAAGTACGCCACGGACGGCGGGGTCGACCTGTGGGCCGACGCCCGGCAGGGCAACCTCGGCGGCTGAGAAGCGTACAAAGCATGACGGGACCCCCCTGAGACCGCTTTCCGTGTGGCCATGCACCGCCAAGTTAGGGTGTGGGCAATGGTTGCACCAAGAAACTGTCAAAAAGGTCAGGGGGGTTGCCATGGGCACCGCACGTACGAGTAGGACGCCGTTGCCGGGGATCGGCGTCCGGTACGACCTCACCACCCGCGAACACCGCCGGCTGTCGGTGGTGGCCCACCGCGACGGGGCGCGGACGCTGAGCGCCTACCGCGAGGACGACCCCGACGCGTGCGCGCTGTCGGTGCCGTTGACCGGCGGCGAGGCGGAAGCCATCGCCAGGACGCTGATGCCGACGCACCAGAGCCCCAGCCTGCTCTCCACCACCGAGCTCGGCCTGGTCGCCGAGCGCATCTCACTGTCCTCCGTCTCGCACTGGAACGGGCGGCTGCTCGGGGACACCCGGATGCGCACCGAGACCGGTGTGTCGATCGTGGCCGTGCTCCGCCGCGCCGACGCCATCCCCTCCCCCGGTCCGGGCTTCCGGCTCGCGGGCGGTGACACGCTCATCGTGATCGGCACCCGCGAGGGCGTCGACGCGGCCGCCGAGATCCTCGGCAGGGAGTGATCCGGATGCATTCCTCCGCGGTCTTCCTCATCGAGTTCGGCGCCATCATCCTGGCCCTCGGCCTGCTCGGACGGCTCGCCGCCCGGCTGAGGTTCTCCCCCATCCCGCTCTATCTGCTCGCCGGGCTGGCCTTCGGCGAGGGCGGGCTGCTGCCGCTGGGCGCCAGCGAGGAGTTCGTGGCGATCGGCGCCGAGATCGGCGTGATCCTGCTGCTGCTCATGCTCGGCCTGGAGTACACCGCCGGTGACCTGGTCTCCAACCTCAAGACGCAGTACCCGGCCGGTCTGGTGGACTTCGCGCTGAACGCGGTGCCGGGTGCCGTGATGGCGCTGCTGCTGGGCTGGGGTCCCATCGCCGCCGTGGTGCTGGCCGGCATCACCTGGATCTCGTCCTCCGGCGTCATCGCCAAGGTCCTGGGCGACCTGGGCCGGATCGGCAACCGGGAGACCCCGGTGATCCTCAGCATCCTGGTGCTGGAGGATCTGTCGATGGCGGTCTACCTCCCGCTGGTCACCGCCCTGCTGGCCGGTACGGGCTTCGTCGCGGGTGGCATCACGCTCGCCATCGCGCTCGGCGTGGCCGGTCTGGTGCTGCTGCTGGCGCTGCGCTTCGGCCGGGTCATCTCCCGCTTCGTCTCCAGCGACGACCCGGAGAAGCTGCTGCTGGTGGTCCTCGGCCTCACCCTGCTGGTGGCCGGGCTCGCCCAGCAGCTCCAGGTCTCCGCGGCGGTCGGCGCCTTCCTGGTGGGCATCGCGCTCTCCGGCGAGGTCGCCGAGGGCGCGCACAACCTGCTGGCACCGTTGCGGGACCTGTTCGCCGCGGTGTTCTTCGTGTTCTTCGGGCTGCACACCGACCCGGCGAGCATCCCGCCGGTGCTGCTGCCCGCGCTGGCCCTCGCGGCCGTCACCGCCCTCACCAAGATCGCCACCGGCTACTGGGCGGCGCGGCGCGCGGGTGTCTCCGTGCGGGGCCGCTGGCGGGCGGGCGGCACGCTGGTGGCGCGCGGCGAGTTCTCGGTGGTCATCGCCGGTCTCGCGGTCACCTCGGGCATCGACTCCCGGCTGGGCCCGCTGGCCACCGCGTACGTGCTGATCCTGGTGGTCGTCGGCCCGCTGACCGCGCGCTACACCGACCAGATCGCCCTGGGGATCGCCAAGTGGCGCCGGGCCCGCACGGCCCGCGCCGAGCCGGCCGCGGAGCCGTCCGCCCCGGTGGAGGTGCGCGACCAGGACGCGGTGGGCCGCTCCTGAGCACGGCCCTTCGCGCAGGTCACACAGGGGCGGGGCGCGGCGCGGCGCGGCGTACCGTGATGCCATGCCGCCTCCCCTCCCCGGCCCGCTGGCGCCGCTGGCCCCGCTGCTCGGTCACTACGGCTACTGGGCCGTCGGCGCGGTCGTCTTCCTGGAGGACTTCGGGGTCCCGGCGCCGGGCGAGACGATTCTGCTCGCGGCCGGGGTCTACGCCGGTGCGGGCGAGCTGAACATCGTCGCCGTGGCGGTCATCGCGTTCGCGGCGGCGGTCCTCGGGGACAACGTCGGGTATGTGATCGGCCGTACGGGCGGCCGGGCGTTCGTGGAGCGCTGGGGCAAGTACGTCCTGCTGACGCCGAAGCGCTTCGAGGCGGCGGAGGCGTTCTTCCGGCGGCACGGCGGCAAGATCGTCACCGTGGCCCGCTTCGTGGAGGGGCTGCGCCAGGCCAACGGGATCATCGCGGGCACCACCGGGATGCCCTGGCCCCGCTTCCTCGCCTTCAACGCGCTCGGCGCGGCCCTCTGGGTGGGCCTGTGGTCCTCGCTGGCATATCTGGCGGGCAGCCACATCACGGCGGTGTACGACGAGATCGTCCGCTATCAGCGTTACGTGCTCATCGCCGTCGGATTGCTGGTGGCGGCGCTGGTCGTCCGGCATCTGGCACGGCGCCGGCGGGCCCGCCGGAACGACGCCGGTCAATGAACTTCGGCTTTTTTTGGTTTGGCCGGCGGCGTTGGGGATATCCGGATGTCGACCACGCACCGAAAACGTTGGGATGTGAATACCCCATGGCTGGTGACCAGAAGGGCAAGGCCAAGGCGGAGCAGCTCAAGGGCAAGGTCAAGGAGACCATGGGCAAGGCCGTCGGGAACGAGCGCATGGAGGCCGAGGGCCGCGCCGAAGGCGCCAAGGGCGACGCCCGCCAGGCCAAGGAAAAGGCGAAGGACACGTTCAAACACTGAGTCGGTGCGATGCCGTACCGGGGCGGGCCCGGAAATTCCATTCGCGGATTTCCGGGCCCGCCGCTTTGTGTGCCCGATGTCTTACCGGGCCGTTCTCACACGTCCGGAGGATTCCCGCCCGGACGCCCCTTGATCGGCGGAACTGGGGGTAGCCGGATGGAGAAGGGACGATCCTCCGCGATCGCACGACGGGGCCTGAACCGGCCACCACGGGAGAAGGGCGATTCCGCATGGACCTCCCCCTCACGACAGACACCATGACGCGGACCACGCCGGAGCTGCCGCGCTACAGCCGCCGCTGGGATGCCGACACCGCATCCCTCCCGGAGGCCAGGGACGCGGTCGCCGACCTGCTCATGCGGGTCCGCCCCACCCCATCGGCGCGTACGGTGCAGGACGCGCAGCTCGTCGCCAGCGAGCTGGTGACCAACGCGCTCAAGCACGCGCCGGGGCCGTTCACGCTGCACATGCAAGTGGTACCGGACCCGGCGGCGCTGCTGATCAGCGTCACGGACTCCTCGCCCCGCCCGCCCCGGCACCGCCCGCCCAACCCCGAGCGGGTGGGTGGCCACGGGCTGCGGCTGGTGACGCTGCTCTGCGGCGCACTGGAGGTGACTCCACTGGGCCGCGGCAAGCGGGTCACCGCGTCGGTGGCGCTGGACAACGGGACGACGCTCTCCTAACGGCCCGGCGGCCGGGCGTCGTCGCCGGGCCGGAGCTGGGGGTCGGCGTCCTCGGGGGCCGGGCGGGGTGGCGGGGCCTCCCCCGCGGTGAGGTGTTCCAGCACCTCGACCAGTTCCTCGCAGGCCCGCTCCACGGAGCGCCGGGTGTGCCGCTGCTCCGTGATCACGGCGGACAGCAGCAGCGCGGTCAGCGCCATGGTGCCGTTGAACCCCTGGAGCTTGGCCATGACCTCGAGGCGGCTCAGCCCCCGGAAGGCGCCCACCTCGTTGTTGGCGACGAGCGCTGCGAGTACCGAGGTGGACAGCGCGCAGATCATGCTGCCGACCAGCTCGAAGCGGAGCGCGCCCCAGATGATCAGCGGGTACACCAGGAACAGCAGGCTGAGGTGGCTGGTGACGGCGAACGGGACGACGCAGACGGCGGCCACGGCCAGCGTGCCGGCCTCCCACCGACGGGGTGTCGGCCGCAGTCCCTGGGCGTGGCGGAACAGGAGCAGCAGCGGGGTGACCAGCAGCACACCCATGGCGTCCCCCACCCACCAGGCGAGCCACACGGTCCAGAAGGCGTGCGCGGGCATCCGGTCGGTCGCCACGAGCAGGGCGACCCCCAGGGTCGAGCTGATCAGCATGGCGCCCAGCGCGCCGAAGAACACCAGCGCGAGCCCGTCACGCAGCCGCCTGAGGTCGGTACGGAACCCCGCCCGGCGCAGCAGCGCCACCGCCGCCAGCGGGGCAAGGGTGTTGCCGGCCATGTAGCCGAGCGAGTAGAGCAGCGGCGTGTCCAGCGACAGGACGATGAGGTAGGCGCCGATCGTGACGCCGGGCCAGTACCGCACCCCGAGGATCAGCAGGGCGGCGACGGCCACGCCGGTCGGCGGCCAGATGGGGGTGACGACGGCGCCGTCGACGGTGAGCTTGCAGAGCAGGCCGAGGCGCCCGGCCGCGAAATAGCAGACCGCGACGGCCACGACCAAGGCGGCATGGCCGCCCGGCCGACGCGCTTCAGGGAATGCCACCACCCGGCAACTCTCACACCGGTCGGCCGGGAGCGGCGAGGCGAACGCCGCCTATGGCCTAACGACGCGGGGCTGCGCGGGCGGTGGCGGGGTGTTCGGGCCGTCGCGGCCGACGACGAGTACGGCCGCGTCGTCGTCGTGGCCCACATGGTCGGCGCCCTTGATCACGGCGGCGGCGAGCGCGTGCACCTTCAGGCCGGCGACGGCGGCGATGCCCGCGAGGCGGACCACTTGGGCGAGGCCGTCCTCGACGTGCAGTGAGGGCCCTTCCACGACGCCGTCGGTGAGCAGGACGAAGACACCGCCGGTGGAGAGCCGGTGCCGGGTGACGCGGTAGTCCATGCCGGGCTGGATGCCGAGCGGCGGCCCGCCCAGGTCGTGGACGACGCCGGACCTGCCGTCGGCCGTGGCCCAGACGAAGGGGATGTGCCCGGCCCGCGCGCTCTCCAGGACGCCCGTGACGGGGTCCAGCCGGAGGAAGGTGCAGGTGGCGAAGAGGTCGCTGCCGAGAGTGAGCAGCATGTCGTTGGTACGGGCGAGCAGTTCGCCCGGTTCGCCGGTGACGGAGGCGAGCGCGCGCAGCGCGGCCCGCACCTGGCCCATGAAGGCGGCGGCCTCGATGTTGTGTCCCTGGACGTCGCCGATGGTGAGGCCGATCTTGCCGTCCGGCATGGCGAAGGCGTCGTACCAGTCGCCGCCCACGTTGAGGCCCTGGTTGGCGGGGGCGTAGCGCACCGCGAGGTGCAGGCCGGGGTGGCGGGGCAGGTCGCGCGGGAGCATGCCGCGCTGGAGGGCGACGGCCAGCTCGACCTGGCTGCGCTGCTGTTCCGCGCGCTCACGCGCCTGGGCGGTGAGCGAGCCGAGTCTGGCCAGCAGCTCGTCGCCTTCGTCCGTGGAGCGCTTGCGGAACATCGTTCACCCCGGTGGGCGGTGATCCTGGCGGGCCATTGTCTGGATTTTACCCATTCAGGCGCTTTCGGCGTCCGGGGCGGCCCGCCACGGACCGTTCAGTGCACCTGGGAGTCGATGCCGGTGATCACGGCGGGCCCGAGCGGCGCGGTGTTCTCGTCCAGTCCGACGGTGCGCAGGGCTTCGTCCGCGAGGCGGCGGGCCTCCTGCTCGGCGTGCTTGTTGTTGTCGGCCTCGACGGTGAGATGGAGGGTGAAGGTGCCGTCCTCGTTGACGTTGACGGTGTCGAGGTCCTCGGCGCTGCCCAGGTCGGTGCCGTGCGGGTCGGCGGGACGCAGGGCCCGGCCCAGCCGGGTGCGGGTGTCGGCCTCGATGTCCGTGGTGAAAGTGCCGGGCACGGTGATCACGTAGGTCGTCATGGTCGTCCTTTCCTCGAAGCCCCCGTCTACCCCCTTTCCGGGCCTTCGCACCGGCGCGGGTCACAGGGGTGAATGGACGAGCACCGTGACGTAGGCGCCGTACAGCACGGAGACGACGGCCAGGGCGCCGCCGACCAGAAGGGCCGCGGCGGGACGGGTCCGCCAGGTGCGGGTGAGCGCGCGGGCGGCCGGGATGAGCAGCGGGAAGGCCGGCAGCAGGAAGCGTGGCTTGGAGGAGAAGGAGCCGGAGCCGAGGACCACCAGCAGCACCAGGACGCCGGCGAAGGCGACCAGGGCCAGCGGGGCGCGTTCCAGGCAGAGCAGCGCCAACAGCACCAGGCTGATCAGCACGAGGGCGAGGGCGACGGGGTAGACGACCTGGCCGCCGTGGGCGAGCAGCGCGCCGACGAAGCGGGCGGCCCCGGCGCCGAAGTCGATACGGGAGCCCCAGGCACCCTGCACCGAGAAGTAGCCGCCCGTCAGGTCGCCGGTGCACCAGCCGACCCAGAGGACGTAGCCGAGCCAGCCGAGCGGGGCGAGCAGGGCGGCCGCCCACACACCGGGGACGACCTGTCCGCGCCGCAGCCAGAGCTGCTGTGCGGCGGCGGCGATGACGGCGGCCGCCACCGCGAAGCCGGTGGGCCGGGCGAGGCCGGCCAGGAGGGCGAGCGTGCCCGCCCACAGCCAGCGGTCCTTGAGCACGCAGTACAGGGACCAGGCGGCCAGGGCGGCGAAGAGGGACTCGGTGTAGGCGATGGTCAGTTCCACCGCGTGCGGCAGCGCGGCCCACAGCGCGACGAGGGCCGTGGCGGTGGCGCGGCCGTACAGATGGTGGCCGATCAGGTAGACGCCGTAGGCGGCGACGACGGCGGCCGTCCAGGAGATGAGCACGGCCGCCGCGGCCGGGGTGAGCGGGAGGACGGTGTCGGCGGCCCGGACGAGGGCCGGGTAGAGCGGGAAGAAGGCCCAGTCGCTCTGCACTCCCCCGGTGGGGGTGATCCAGATGAGCCGGCCGTAGCCGTGCGCGGCGATGTGGAGGTACCAGCGCGAGTCCCAGGAGTGGGCGAGGTTGCGCACCGGGGGGCGGCCGGTCAGCGCGTTGGTGGCGATCACGGCGGCGATGCCCGCCGCGCGGACGGCGGCGAACAGCGCGAGGGCGAGGAGGGCGCCGTGCGGTGCGCGGTGGCGGACGATCAGGGGCAGTGCGCGGCGGCGCGCCGGGCCGGGGGCGGTGGCCGCTCCGGGCCGGGGTGCGGAAGACGTGATCACGCTTCGACCATGGTCATGCCGTACAGGCGGTGCAATGCGGTGCCAGGGTGTCGCGTGTTCTTCCACCCTGATTCAGGAACGGCGCCCGGCCCGACCCCCCTGACAGGCGGCTTCGGTGATCAAAGTAGGGTGTGTTTACCATATGAGCGCCGCCTAGCTCGAAAGATAGATCTGTGACTGTCAACGACGACTCGTTCACGAACTGGAAGCACCGCGAGGAGATCGCGGAGTCGATGATCCCGATCATCGGGAAGCTGCACCGCGAGCGGGACGTGACCGTCCTGCTGCACAGCCGCTCCCTGGTGAACAAGTCGGTGGTCAGCATCCTCAAGACCCACCGCTTCGCCCGGCAGATCGCGGGCGCCGAGCTGTCGGTCACCGAGACGATGCCGTTCCTGAAGGCGCTGGCCGCCCTCGACCTCGGCCCCGCCCAGATCGACCTCGGCATGCTGGCCGCGACGTACAAGGCCGACGACCGGGGACTGAGCGTGGCGGAGTTCACCGCCGAGGCGGTCGCCGGGGCCACCGGCGCCGAGAAGATCGAGCGCCGTGCGCCGCGCGACGTCGTGCTGTACGGCTTCGGCCGCATCGGCCGGCTGGTCGCGCGCCTGCTGATCGAGAAGGCCGGTTCGGGCAACGGCCTGCGTCTGCGGGCCGTCGTGGTCCGGGGCGGTGGCGCCAAGGCCGCCGGCGACCTGGTCAAGCGGGCCTCGCTGCTGCGCCGCGACTCGATCCACGGCCAGTTCCAGGGCACCATCACGGTGGACGAGGACGCCAGCACGATCGTCGCCAACGGCAACGAGATCAAGGTGATCTACGCCGACGACCCGTCCTCCGTGGACTACACCGAGTACGGCATCCGCGACGCCATCCTGATCGACAACACCGGCAACTGGCGTGACCGCGCGGGCCTGTCCAAGCACCTGCGGCCCGGCATCGACAAGGTCGTACTGACCGCGCCCGGCAAGGGTGACGTGCCGAACATCGTGCACGGCGTCAACCACGACACCATCAAGCCGGACGAGCAGATCCTGTCCTGCGCGTCCTGCACCACCAACGCCATCGTCCCGCCGCTGAAGGCCATGGACGACGAGTACGGGGTGCTGCGCGGCCACGTCGAGACGGTCCACTCGTTCACCAACGACCAGAACCTGCTGGACAATTACCACAAGGCCGAGCGCCGGGGCCGGTCCGCGCCGCTCAACATGGTGATCACCGAGACCGGTGCCGCGTCCGCCGTGTCGAAGGCGCTGCCGGACCTCAAGGCGCCGATCACCGGCAGCTCGATCCGGGTGCCGGTGCCGGACGTCTCGATCGCCATCCTGAACCTGCGCCTCGGCCGCGAGACCACCCGCGAGGAGGTCCACGACTACCTGCGCGAGGTGTCGCTGACCTCTCCGCTCAAGCGCCAGATCGACTTCACCACGGCGCCCGACGCGGTCTCCAGCGACTTCATCGGCTCCCGCAACGCCTCGATCGTCGACGGGGGCGCCCTGAAGGTCGACGGCGACAACGCGATCCTCTACCTCTGGTACGACAACGAGTTCGGCTACTCCTGCCAGGTGGTCCGGGTCGTCCAGCACGTCTCGGGCGTGGAGTACCCGACCTACCCGGCGCCGGAGGTCTGAGCGACCCCGTGGTGACCTAGGACGGCCGCCGACCGCACTCCGGTCGGCGGCCGTCGGCATACCTGCCTACACCTGTCCCCCATTTGCCTAAAGCCTTTAGGCAAATACATAATCGGTCAGGTTCTCAAGGAGGCGGGTCCATGGTGCGTGCGGGGCTGAGTACGGAGCGGCTGGTCCGGGCCGGGGCGGAGCTGGCCGACGAGGCCGGGTTCCAGCAGGTCACGGTGTCGGCGCTGGCCCGGCGCTTCGACGTGAAGACCGCGAGCCTGTACTCGCATCTGCGCAACTCCCACGACCTGCGCACCCGGATCGCGCTGCTCGCCCTGGAGGAGCTGGCCGACCGCGCCGCCGAGGCCCTCGCGGGCCGGGCCGGGAAGGACGCCCTGACCGCCTTCGCCAACGCCTACCGCGACTACGCCCGCGCGCACCCCGGCCGCTTCGAGGCGGCCCGGTACCGGCTCGACCCGGAGACCGCCGCCGCCAGCGCGGGCGTCCGGCACGCCCAGATGACCCGGGCGATCCTGCGCGGCTACGACCTCGCCGAGCCCGAGCAGACCCATGCCGTACGCCTGCTGGGCAGTGTGTTCAGCGGCTATGTGGGCCTGGAGTCGGCGGGCGGGTTCGACCACAGCGCCCCCGGTTCGCAGGAGTCCTGGGACCGCGTCCTCGACGCGCTCGACGCCCTCCTGCGCAACTGGCCCGCCTCCTGAACCGCCCTGTTCCTACTGCCGACGGACCTTCCGATGACCACCGACTGGACCAGCACCCCCCTCACCGCCGGCCTCGTCCGGGGCGCCCTGGAGCTGGAGCGCACCGAGCGCGGCCTCCTCCCTCACCGGCTGCCCGCGCGGGCCCGCGCGCAGTGCGCCGACCCGCAACTGCACATGGTGGAGTCCCAGCCCTCCGGGGTACGGCTGGTGTTCCGCACCCGTGCCACCGTGATCGAGCTGGACACCGTGCCCACCAAACGGGCCTACCTGGGCGCACCGCCCCGCCCGGACGGCGTCTACGACCTGCTGGTGGACGGCCGCCCGGCGGGCAGCGCCACGGTCGGCGGCGGCGACACGCTGACCCTCGACATGACCACCGGCGCCGGCGAACTGACTCGCGGTCCCGTCGGCACCGCCCGCTTCAGCGGGCTGTCCGCCGCGGACAAGACCGTGGAGATCTGGCTGCCGCACAACGAGACCACCGAGCTGGTCGCCCTGCGCACCGACGCGTCCGTGGAGCCCGTACCCGCGTCGGACCGGCCGGTGTGGCTGCACCACGGCAGCTCCATCAGCCACGGCTCGGACGCGGCGAGCCCGACCGGTGTCTGGCCCGCCGTCGCCGCCTCGCTCGGCGGGGTCGAGCTGGTCAACCTGGGACTCGGCGGCAGCGCCCTGCTGGACCCGTTCACCGCCCGCGCGCTGCGGGACACCCCGGCCGATCTGATCAGCGTGAAGCTGGGCATCAACCTGGTCAACACCGACCTGATGCGGCTGCGGGCGTTCGGGCCCGCCGTCCACGGCTTCCTGGACACCATCCGCGAGGGCCACCCCGGCACCCCGCTGCTCGTGATCTCCCCCATCCTGTGCCCGATGCACGAGGACACCCCCGGCCCCACCATGCCGGACCTCTCCGCACTGAGCGAGGGGCGTATCGCGTTCCGCGCGGCCGGGGACCCGGCCGAGGCCGCCCAGGGCAAGCTGACGCTGAACGCCGTACGGGCGGAGCTGGCCCGGATCGTGGCGCAGCGCTCCACCGAGGACCCCCATCTGCACCTGCTCGACGGACGCGAGCTGTACGGCGAGGCCGACTTCGCGGAGCTGCCGCTGCCCGACGGGCTCCACCCGGACGGTGCCGCGCACCGGCGGATCGGCGAACGGTTCGCGAAGCTCGCCTTCACGTCCGGTGGCCCCCTGGCGCCGCCCCGCGCCCGGTGAGCGCGGGGCCGCCGGGTCAGACGAGGTGGCCGAAGACGACCAGGTTCTCCGTGTAGTCCTTCGCCGAGTGGTCGTAGTCCCCGGCGCAGGTGATGAGCCGGACCTCGGGGCGCGTGGCGTTCGCGTACACCCGCTCGCTGGGGAAGTCGTCCTTGGCGAAGGTGTCGGCGCTGTCCACGACGAAGTCGGCGGTGTTGCCGTCGGCACGCTCCACCGAGAAGCGGTCACCGGGCGCCAGGTCGTCGAGGTTGGCGAAGACGGCCGCCGAGGTGGTCGTGTCCACGTGGCCGGCGATGACCGAGGTGCCCTTCTCGCCGGGCGACGCGCCCTTGCTGTACCAGCCGACGAGGTTGGTGTTGCCCGCGGGCGGGGGCTCCAACTGGCCGTTCGAGGCGAGGACGAGGGCGGTGAAGGGCGCGTCCACGCCGATCTTGGGGATGCGCAGCCGGGTCGGCGCCGAGCGGGGCAGCGGGGCTCCCGCCTGGATCGCGCCCGCCGTCGCGGTCTCGGTGCGGGCCGTGCCGGTGCCGTCGCCCGTGCCGTGGTGGCCGCCGAAGACGCTGAGCGCCAGGATCGCGGCGGCCGCCCCCCACAGCGTCAGCCGGCCGCCCCGGCCCGCGTTGTCACCGGAAGGGTCTGCTGCCATCGGACACCACCTCGCTCGGGCACGGCAGCACAGGGATCTCGATCAGGGGGGCGCGGGCCGCCGACGCGGTACGGCGTCGACGGCGGCCACGGCCCCTGGGTCACGGGGGCGGTCAGGAGGCCGGACCGGCGGCCTTCTTGCGGCGCAGCGCGTAGGCGCCGACGGCACCGGCGGCGAGGACCGCGACGCCGCCCGTGGTCACGCCACCGGAGCCGGCGAGGGCGCCGCCGCCGGTGTGCATGCCGCCGCGCGGACTGTCGGAGTCGTCCTTGCCGCCGGAGTCCTTGCCTCCGCTGTCCTTGCCGCCGCTGCCGCCGCTGCTGCCGCCGCCGTCACCCTTGTCCTTGTAGCTCTCCGGGTCGAAGCGGCTGTCGTCGCTGGAGCCGGAGCTCCAGTCGTCGCTGCCGACGGCCGCGAGGGCGCCGCCACCGGTGTGCATACCGCCACGCGGGCCGCCGGAGTCGGAGTCGTAGGAGTCACGGCCGGAGTCCTTGCCGCCGGAGTCGCCGCCACCGGAGTCGCGGCCGCCGGACTCCTTGTCACCGGAGCCCTTGTCCCGGTCCGAGTCGCTGTCGTGCTGCTTGTTGTAGGAGGAGTCGTCCCGGCCTCCGTCGTCCCCGGCGAGCGCGGCGCCGGGCGCCAGGGCGAGGGCGGCGGACGCGGCCGCCGTGGCGAGCAGAATGCGGGCAGAGCGCATGTCGGTGTCCTTCCGCCGTGGCCGGGCAGCGGAATCCTCATCGGCTGACATGACCCGGCCTCGACATGATCCACCGTCGGACCACCCGGCGCCGCGCACCATCCGGGCCGTCCAGCCGGGTCAGCTCTCCACCCGTCTGTCCCAGCGACACGCCGGTGCGACCCCCGAACGGACCAGCCGGTTACCCGTCCGGCGGGCGGGCGCGGAACCGGCCGCGCCCGTTGGCGGCGAAACGGACGTCACCGCCCCACATTCCGGGCAAACTTGGCCGAAAACCGTCGTAGCGATGCTCGAAGTTCCTGACGTGGCCGGGCTTTTGCGGGTCGTACTCTGGGGCCGTGATCGAGCGAGTCGAAGATCCCGCGCTGACCGTGTCCCGGCTGACCGGGCGCCGGGTCACGGGCGGCCCGGTGGGGGCCGGCTCGCCCGCCGAGGTCACCCTGGACGACGGCACCACGGTGATGGTCAAGCGCGGCGACGGCCCCGGCGCGGTGCGCGCCGAGGCGGCCGGGCTGCGCTGG
>NZ_WWKH01000824.1:0-19379 GCF_009865595.1 Streptomyces sp. SID1328
GGGCGGGGGCCGCGTCGGCCGGGGTGGCGGCGAGGCCGCAGAGGAGGGAGACGGCGAGGGACGCGATGCCGCGCCGCGGGAGAGCACTCATACCCACCCCAACGCGCGCCCCCGCCGGACGTTGCGCCCCACCTGCGACACCGCCCGCGGAAGCGGCGCGCGCCTCGCCGGAGAAGCCCTTTGCCCTGCGGGCCAGGTGCCTAGTACCGTGGGGGGCGATTGGTGACACCGCGCTTGCCTGTGTCATCATCTGCACGCACCATTCGCGCGCTCGCGGGAGTGGTTGTGCTGGAGGCGTCGCCTAGTCCGGTCTATGGCGCCGCACTGCTAATGCGGTTTGGGTCTTAAAGCCCATCGAGGGTTCAAATCCCTCCGCCTCCGCCCTGATCCGAAGCCCCGGTCCACCTGGACCGGGGCTTCGGCGTTGCCGGGCTCGTGGCGAGCCCCTGCGTTCGATCTAGGTTTCGACGTTTCCGCAGGTCAGGCAGGGTGCGGGGAACGGATTTCACATGACGGCGGCAGTCATGTAATGTTCTTCCTGTCGCCGGGACGGGCCGAAAGGCCAGGGAAACGGAGACGAAAACAAAAGAACAAGCACTCGTAGCTTAACGGATAGAGCATCTGACTACGGATCAGAAGGTTGCAGGTTCGAATCCTGCCGAGTGCACAGTAAAGAGGCCCCGGAGAAATCCGGGGCCTCTTGCGTTTCCGGTGAGAAGTGAGGCTGGGCGAATCCGCGGCGAGCCGCCCCGCCTCCGGCGGCCCGGTGTCAGCATGGAGCGATGCTGACCGAGGAGGACGCGCGCCGACTGGTGCTCGCCGAGATCGATGCCGTACGGGACCGCGTCGAGTACGACCTTGAGATCCAGCAGGTGGAAGCGTTGCCGTTCGGCTGGATCTTCTACTGGGGCGCGGTCCGGGACGGTCGACGCGGGCAGCGCCCTCCGCTGGGCGGCAACGGTCCCTTCCTGGTCGACCGTGAGAACGAGCGATTGATCGGTCTGCCCACCTGCGCCCCCGTGGCCCGCCAGATCGCCGACTACGAACGCCGCCTGCGGCGCGAGGCCCACGCCAGGAATCTGGCAGCGAAGCAGGCCGCACAGCAGTGCGGTACCGCGCCCCCACCCAGTGCCACCGAGTCCACTTAGCCCAGAGGCCCTGGGGTGTGCCCGTAGGCTCGGGCCAGGAAGCGATGAGGCGGCTGGCGAAGCCGGCCTGGACGAGCGAGTCAGTCGTACGCGTCTCGTACGTCTTCCGGGATCGTGGTGGGGCTGTAGCCGCCGGTGAAGACCGGAGTCGCGAACAGCCCGGCGCGGTACAGCCCGGCGGCATGCGTGGTGACGCGGAGGTCGTGACTGCCCAGTCCGAACCGTCACGCTGACGGGACGCGGCTTATGACGCATCTGGTGGTAGTCCCAGATCCGCACGGCCTGGCGCCACTGGGCCTCGGTGACGGCCTGCTGGTGGTCGTTCGCGGCTCTCTCCCTGTCACCGTCGCGGGGGGCCGGCCCTCGCCGGAGGCCAAGAGCCGATCACCGCACAGACCGGTGGTGATCAGGACGAATCCTGCCCCTCCGGAGTGCGCGTCCTGGATCACGTGAGAGGTCCCTGGCGAGCTCGGGTCGTGCGGCAGACAATGGCGTCGTGACGTTGACTATCTGGGTCGATGACTGGCAAATGCAGTGCTGTGGACAGAACTTCGCGGTGGGGGGCGTCGTCTCATGGACGCTGCTCGAGGCCGATCCGGAGGACTACGCAGACGTCGTCGGGGAGGAACGGGCGGACGAGATCGGCTTCCGCGAGGAGCATCACGGCCGGGCGGGGGAGCGGGCGGCCACCTCGCTGGAGGTGCTGTCGATCGATGAGGTGCACTGCCGTTACGAGGAACGCGCAGGTGCCACGGACCGGATGAACCTTCCCGTTCGGGGCACGGCCGTCCTGGTTCCTGTCGACAGGGCGGACGGGTGGGCCCGGCCCCGGCCGGACGTGGAGTTCGCGGGCTACCTGGTGACCGCCCGGCGCGTCGCGGGTCTGCCCGAGGGTGCCGTCTCGTGAAGCCCCTTCCGCGGGAGAACAGCGAACCTCAGCAGACCGGGGCGTGGCTCGTTCTGTTGAACGTCGCGGCCATGCACGTGAGCGGCGCCCTGCTGTTCGTCGGTCTGGGCTGGATTCCGGCCGTGTCCACGAAGACCTACGGCCAGGTGTTCGGTCTGTTGGCCTGGTTCCTGGTGCTCCATGTTTCCGTCCAGGTACCTGCCGGCATCCTCGTCTCTCGCTGGGCGGCTCGCGGACAGGTGCTCAAGGCCGGCTCGGTTGCGTTGGCGCTGGCCACCTCGGCCGTCTGCGCTCTCCTCTGGTGCGTGGAACAACAGCCGTTCACAGGGGACTTGTGGTGGCAGAGCTGGTGTTGTCTCTGCGTTTCCCTGAGTGGTTACGTGTGGCTGTGTTCCTTGCGCCGCTCCACCGTCCAACGGCTCACGGACCGAGTGAGCCGCCATCTGGGCACTGTCGCCATCTGGGCTCTATTGCGGCCACCCCGGCATGGCCCCCGCTGAAGGACGAACCGTGTGCTGCCTTCCGGACGATGTGCTCCGCGGGGTCAGTCGGACTTCTCCGCCGACAGTTCCACTCGGGACTCGTGTGCCAGCGCCG
The DNA here is from genome assembly GCF_009865595.1 of Streptomyces sp. SID1328. Lineage (NCBI taxonomy): Bacteria > Bacillati > Actinomycetota > Actinomycetes > Kitasatosporales > Streptomycetaceae > Streptomyces > Streptomyces sp. SID1328. The sequence goes on from NZ_WWKH01000824.1 coordinate 2,653, forward strand.
TGGCTCGGGTGAACCAGTCGGTGATGACCGCCAGTTCGGCCGGTGTGTAGTCGGCGAACAGGGTCATCAGGCGGGTGTAGTGGGGGCCGTAGGCCGCCTCCACCCGGGCCACCGCCGACGGGACCGCCGCCACTCGGACCCTGCGGCGGTCCGTGGGGTCGGGGCGGCGGGTTACGAAGCCGGCGCGTTCCAGGCGGTTCAGGATGCCCGTCACCGCACCCGTCGTGACCTGGATACGGGACGCGAGGTCGCCGGCGGTCAGGAGGTCGGGGCCCGCCTGGAGGACGTAGCCGAAGCAGGTGAGGTCGGTGACGGTCAGGTTCAGCCGCCGGGCCATCTCCTGCTGGCCGATCAGGTGCGCGGCGATGAGGTCGTCCATCGCGGTGAGCGCCTGCGCGGGGGTCGCGGGCGGGCGGGACTTGCCGTCCATCTTTCTTCTTTCCTTAGTTTGTGAGATATTCGAGAGGTAAATCTCTTAGAACGTGAGAGATGTGTGGGAGGCCGTTCCATGAGTCTGTACGACGAGGGTCACACGATTGCCGGGTGGACGGGGTGCGCCATCGCCACCCTCGGCAGTGGTGTCGTGGGTGCCGGAGTGTGTACGGGGTCCGTTCCGGCTCTCGTCGGCGGCGGGGTGCTCGTCGCGGTCAGCGTGCTGGTCACCTGGGTGCTGCATCTCAGTGGGTGGGGGAAGCCGCCGGGCGTCCGGCCACGGGAGGAGTGGCGGATGGGGACGCGGGACACGCAGGCCCGCGGTGGGCATCCGGGGTGCGTGGGCTGCGCTCTCGCCGGCCGGCGTCCGGCGTCCGCGCCCGTGGTCACCCGTGCCGAATCGATACCTCTGTCTCCCATCGAGTGAACGTGCCCTGCACCGGACGTAGTTGCTCGTCAGCCTCCCTAGCTTCCGTGGTGGAGGTGATGCTCGATGTACGAGCACAACGACAGGACCCGGCAGCCCGAGCGGGGCGCCATCGCGATCAGTGACTTCGTCTACGCGGCGACCGGCGCCCGGCTCCGGAGGCTCACCACTCCGGACGGCGAGCACTGGTTCCCCGCCGTGGACGTCTGCAAGCACCTGGGGTACGCACACACCGGTTCCACTCTGCGCAACATCGTCGACCCGGCGTACTTCTCTCCCGCCGAGAGTGTGCTCCTGAAGCACACTCTCAGCATTCCCGCAGGCCGGGAGTGGCGCCGAGACATGAATCTGGTGAACCTTCACGGCCTGATCCAGTTGGTCAACGGCTCCACCAAGCCCGAGTCGCAGCCCTTCAAAGCCTGGGTCTCCGATGTAATCGTCACCATCCAGCGCGACGGCACCTACAGCCTCGACCCCGCCCCGCTCCAGACCACACCGGGCACCTCCTACGTCATGCCCGCACAGGTCGCCGACGCCATCGTCCGCCTGGAGGAGCGCAACCTCCGCGCCGACGAAGCCCTCGCCGCCGCCCAGGCCGAGCACCTCGTCGAACTCCGCCGCGCGAACGACGAGCGCAGCAAGGTAAGCGAACAACTAGGCGCCCTCACGCACCAAGTAACCGGCCTCCAGCACGTCCTCACCCGCATCGCCGACGCCCTCGACCAGATCGTCGACCGAGTGCGCCCCGCCCCTCTCCCCGAGCCGCGCGCACCCCTGACCCCCCAGCACCTCCTCGCCACCTGGCGCGACCGCAACCTGGTCGTCACCGAGGACGTGCACGCCGTCGCCGCCCACCTCGCCCCCGCCCTGGTCCACGGCCCCGTCGCCTGCCGTCTGGAGGACGTCGCGGCCCGCACCGGTCTCACACGCGACCGCGTCCACGACTGCGTACGCATGCTGATCAAGCGGGGCTGTGTACGGCAGAGCGGCAGCGCGGCGGACGGGGTACCCGTCTACTCGCTTCCGTAGCCGAAGAGACTCCGTGGCCGAAGAGGCAGAGCCCGAAGTCGCACTCAGAGGATGCGGCTTCGGGCTCTCCACGCACCGTACCCGTCCCCGCCGCCGGACAGGCGATGTCGGCGGCATCTCCTACCCTCACGAGTGATGGCAGCACAGATGTGGACGTGTACGGGACTGCGCTGGTCCCCGCAAGGGCCGGAGCTGGTCTGGTCCGGTGGCCGGCGCAGCGCACTGACGTGGGGCAAACGGGTCGCCTTCGGCGTACGGGAGGACACCGTGCGGCGCTGCGTGGGCGCGCGGGGGAACGCGTGCCCCACCGGCGCCCCCGTCCCCGCGCGAAGCACCGGCGCCCGCTGCGACAACTGCGCCCGCCTGGACCGCGCGCACTCCGTGGCCGCCGACACGATCGCCGACGACCCCCGCCCCTACCGCGTCTACCTCGCCTGGTTCGGCCCCGGAATGGTCAAGGTCGGCATCACCGCCGTGGAGCGCGGGTCGGCACGGCTGCTGGAGCAGGGTGCCGTCTGTTTCAGCTGGCTCGGCACCGGCCCGCTGATGGCCGCCCGGCGCACCGAGGAGCTGCTGCGGGCCGCGCTCGGCGTCCCGGACCGGATTCCGTACGCCGGGAAGCGCACCGTACGCGCCGCCCTCCCGGCCGGAGCCGAGGAGCGGGCGGCGGAGGTGCGGGAGCTGCACGCACGGGCCGTCTCCCTCGGGAACTGGCCGGAGTCCGTCGTACGAGAACCGTGCCACGTCACGGACCATCTGGCCGCCTTCAACCTCGAGCACGCAGAGCCCGCCACCGGCGCCGTGACGGAGCTGGTCGCCGGAGGACACGTGGCCGGTGAACTCGTCGCCGCCGCCGGACCCGACCTGCACCTGGACACCGGCGGACCCGCACGCGTACTCGTGCTCGACACCCGTCTGCTCCCCGGCTGGGAGCTGATCCCGGCTCAGCAGAACAACGAAATCACCCTGCCCGTAAAGGACTTCGCCGCGCACCAGCACGGCCTCTTCTGACTCTCACCCCTTTCTCAGCGAAATCACAGACTGCCGAAAGGGCTCTCTCAGAGCGTGCGGACAAGGTCTCACCATGACCACGACCTCGCCCCAGGGGCGCACCGAACTGCTGAGGCCGGACGGCAGCCCCGTCCGCGTGCTGGTGGTGGACGACGAGCTGTCGATCACCGAACTGCTGAGCATGGCGCTGCGCTACGAGGGCTGGCGGATAAGGAGCGCGGGGGACGGACAGGGTGCGCTGCGGGCCGCGCGTGAGTTCCGGCCCGACGCGGTGGTCCTGGACATGATGCTGCCGGACATGGACGGGCTGACCGTGCTGAGCCGGCTGCGCCGCGAACTCCCGGACGTGCCGGTGCTGTTCCTCACCGCCAAGGACGCGGTGGAGGACCGGATCGCCGGGCTCACGGCGGGCGGGGACGACTACGTCACCAAGCCGTTCAGCCTGGAGGAGGTCGTGGCCCGGCTGCGCGGGCTGATCCGGCGCTCCGGCGCCACCGACCGTCGCCCGGACTCCGTGCTGGTGGTGGGCGACCTCAGCCTGGACGAGGACAGCCACGAGGTCTGGCGGGGCGAGGAGTCCATCCACCTGACCGCCACCGAGTTCGAGCTGCTCCGCTTCCTGATGCGCAACCCGCGCCGGGTGCTGAGCAAGGCGCAGATACTGGACCGGGTCTGGTCCTACGACTTCGGCGGACAGGCGAACGTCGTGGAGCTGTACATCTCCTATCTGCGCCGGAAGATCGACGCGGGCCGGGAGCCGATGATCCACACCCGTCGGGGGGCGGGCTACCTGATCAAGCCCGCCGTGTCGTGAGGCTCGTGCGCCGCGCGGGCACCCCACGCACCCTGCGGACGCGGCTGGTCGTCGCATCCGTCGTGCTGATCGCCGTGGTCTGCGCGGTGATCGGGACGGTGACCACGCTCGCCCTGCACGAGCACCTGTACCAGCAACTCGACGGCAAGGTGCGGGAGATGGCCGAGCGGGCGGTCGGCCGCCCGCATCCCGGCCCCGGTCCCCTGGACCCGGCCGTCGCCGCGCTCGCCTCGGCGGCGGCCGCCGAGAGCCCCGCCGAACGGGTCACCACCCTGCTCACCCGTGGACCCACCCAGAAGCAGACCGTCGCCGCGTACGTGCGCGACGGCTCGATCGTCTCCGGGGCGGTCTCCGAAGAGCAGAAGGACGGCAGCGGTGTGTTCCGGCGCATGCGCGCGGCCCAGCTCAGCCGGGCCCAGACCGACGCCCTCGCCACCGTCCCCCAGGACGGCGGCGCCCACACCGTCCGCCTCCCCGGCCTCGGCGACTACCTCGTCCGGTACGCGCAGAGCCCCGACGGCACCGACCGGTACTACGTCGCTCTCCCCACCGCCGACATGGACGGCGTCGTCGACACCCTGATCCTGGTCGAGGTCTGCGTCACCCTCGCCGGGCTCGTCGCGGCCTCGCTGGCCGGCACGGTCATCGTCGGTGTCGCCACCCGCCCCCTGCGCCGGGTCGCCCGCACCGCCACCCGTGTCTCCGAACTCCCGCTGCACTCCGGCGAGGTGAACCTCAGCGAGCGGGTCCCGGAGTCCGAGTGCGACCCGCACACCGAAGTCGGCCGGGTCGGCGCCGCGCTCAACCGGATGCTCGACCACGTCAACGGCGCCCTGCACGCCCGCCAGGAGAGCGAGACCCGCGTCCGGCGCTTCGTCGCCGACGCCAGCCACGAGCTGCGCACCCCGCTCGCCTCGATACGCGGCTACGCCGAGCTGACCCGGCGCGGCGGGGAGCAGGTCGGCCCGGACACCCGGCACGCGCTGGCACGGATCGAGTCCGAGGCGGGCCGGATGACCCTGCTGGTGGAGGACCTGCTGCTGCTCGCGCGGCTGGACGCGGGCCGCCCGCTCCAGTTCGGCCGCACCGACCTGGTCCCGCTGGTGGTGGACACGGTCAGCGACGCCCGCGCGGCCGGCCTCGACCACACCTGGCGGCTGGACCTGCCCGACGAACCGGCGCCGGTGACCGCCGACGCGGCCCGGCTCCAGCAGATCCTGGTCAACCTGCTGGGCAACGCCCGCAGCCACACCCCGCCGGGCACCACGGTGACCGCGCGGGTGCGCAGGCAGGGCGCCCGGATGTGCGTACAGGTGGCGGACGACGGTCCGGGCATCCCCGCGGCGCTGCTGCCGCACGTCTTCGAGCGGTTCGCGCGCGGCGACTCCGCCCGCACCCGCGCCACCGGCTCCACCGGGCTCGGCCTCGCCATCGTGCGGGCCGTCGTCACCGCGCACGGCGGCACCGTGGACGTCGAGAGCCGGCCCGGACGGACCGTGTTCACCGTACGGCTGCCCGCCGCCGGGCCCGAGCCGGTTCCGCACTCACAGCCGGGCCACAGCGTCACCACACGGGCGCGACAGGGGAGGTGAGAAGAGTCGGTCCCATGCGAACCGACTCTTCTCCCGGCACCCTCCCGGCACGGGAGCACCTCCCTGCCACGGCCGCCGGCACCCCGGTGCTGGACGTGGTGATCCCCGTCTACAACGAGGAGAAGGACCTGCGCCGGTGCGTGCTCGGACTGCGGGAGCACCTGGCGCGCACCTTCCCCTACGCCTTCCGGGTCACCATCGCGGACAACGCCTCCACCGACGGCACCCCGCTCATCGCCGCCGAACTCGCCGCCCGCCACCCGGACGTGACCAACGTCCGGCTGGAGCGCAAGGGCCGGGGGCATGCCCTGCGCACGGTGTGGTCCGCCTCCGACGCGCCGGTCCTCGCGTACATGGACGTCGACCTCTCCACCGACCTCAACGCCCTGCTCCCGCTGGTCGCCCCGCTGATCTCGGGCCACTCCGACCTGGCGATCGGCTCCCGGCTCAGCCGGACCTCGCGGGTGGTGCGCGGGCCGAAGCGGGAGTTCATCAGCCGGGCCTACAACCTGATCCTGCGCGGCTCGCTCCAGGCGCGGTTCTCCGACGCCCAGTGCGGCTTCAAGGCGATCCGGCGCGAGGTGGCCCAGGTGCTGCTGCCGCTGGTGGAGGACACCGGCTGGTTCTTCGACACCGAGATGCTGGTGCTGGCCGAGCGGGCGGGGCTGCGCATCCACGAGGTGCCGGTCGACTGGGTCGACGACCCGGACTCCACCGTGCGCATCGTGCGCACCGCCACCGACGACCTGAAGGGCGTGTGGCGGGTGGGGCGGGCGCTGACCACCGGTTCGCTGCCGCTGGACCGGCTGGCCCGGCCGTTCGGCGACGACCCCCGCGACCGCGAGATCACCGACGTGCCCAAGGGGCTGGCCCGCCAGCTCGTCGGGTTCTGCGTGGTCGGCGGGCTCTCGACCCTGTTCTACCTGCTGCTCTACAGCGGCTTCAGGCAGTTCGGCGGCTCGCAGGCGGCCAACGCGCTCGCCCTGCTGCTCTCCGCGCTCGCCAACACGGCCGCCAACCGGCGCCTCACCTTCGGGGTGCGCGGCCGGGGCGGAGCGGTACGGCACCAGGCGCAGGGGCTGGTGGTCTTCGCCATCGGCCTCGCCCTGACCAGCGGCTCGCTGGCCGCCCTGAACGCGGCCACCACCAGCCCCGCGCACACCACCGAGATCGCGGTCCTGGTCGTCGCCAACCTCGCCGCGACCGTCCTGCGCTTCCTCCTCTTCCGCGCCTGGGTCTTCCCGGACCGCCGCGACCCCGCGCCCGTACCCGGCCCGACCACTGCGGCCTACGCCGAACCCACCACCATCTCTACGGGGGACCCCCGATGACCACCCAGTACGACCAGCCCCCGCAGGTTGCCGAGACGCCACCGGCGCCACGGGCCTCCCTCGCACACCGTGCGTGGCGCGGCCGTCCCGAGGACCCGAGCTGGGCCCGTCCCGCCTTCTGGGCGCTGCTCGCCGCGACCTTCGTGCTGTACCTGTACAACCTGAACGCCTCCGGCTTCGCCAACTCCTTCTACTCGGCGGCCGTGCAGGCGGGCAGCACCTCCTGGAAGGCCTTCTTCTTCGGCTCGCTGGACGGCGGCAACGCCATCACCGTCGACAAGCCCTCGGCGTTCCTGTGGCCCATGGAACTGTCGGTCCGGGTCTTCGGCCTGAACTCCTGGGCGGTCCTGGTCCCCCAGGTGCTCATGGGCGTCGGCTCGGTGGCGGTCGTGTACGCGGCCGTACGGCGCCGGTTCAGCGCGGTGGCCGGACTGGTCGCGGGCGCGGTGCTGGCGCTGACCCCGGTCGCGGCGATGATGTTCCGGTTCAACAACCCGGATGCGATGCTGGCCCTGCTGATGGCGCTGGCCTGCTACTTCACCGTCCGCGCGGTCGAGGACGGCCGGACCCGCTGGCTGGTCTGGGCGGGGGTCGCCATCGGCTTCGCCTTTCTCGCCAAGACCCTCCAGGCGTTCCTGATCCTGCCTCCGCTGGCGATCGTCTACGCGGTCTGCGCGCCGGTGCGGGTGGGCAGGCGGCTGGTGCAGCTCGGTCTTGCCACGCTCGCGCTGGTGGTGTCCGGCGGCTGGTGGGTCGCGGTGGTCGAGCTGTGGCCGGCCTCCTCCCGCCCGTACATCGGCGGCTCGCAGCACAACAGCTTCCTGGAGCTGACCTTCGGCTACAACGGGCTCGGCCGGATCAACGGCGACGAGACCGGCAGCGTCGGCGGCGGAGGCGGCGGCATGGGCGGCGGCGGTGGCCGCTGGGGCTCGACCGGCTGGGACCGGATGTTCGGCGCCGAGGTCGGCGGCCAGGTCTCCTGGCTGCTCCCGGCCGCGCTGGTCCTGCTGGTCGCGGGCCTGTGGGCCACCCGCAAGCTGGGCCGCGCCTCGGTCACCCGCGCGTCGTTCCTGGTCTGGGGCGGCTCGCTGCTGATCACCATGGCGGTCTTCAGCTACATGGCCGGCATCTTCCACCAGTACTACACGATCGCCCTCGCCCCGTACCTCGCCGCCGTGATCGGCATGGGCACCGGACTGCTGTGGGAGCGCCGCAAGGAGACCTGGGCGGGCTGGGCGCTGGCGGCCGCCTCGGTGGCCTCGGGCGCCTGGGGGTACGTGCTGCTCAACCGCACCTCCGACTACCTGCCCTGGCTGAAGTGGCTGGTGCTGGCCGGCGGGCTGCTCGCCGCGCTCGGTCTGTTGTTCCTCGGCCGCGCGCCCCGGAACCTGGCGCTCGGCGCGGCCGCGCTGGGCCTGGCCGCGGCGCTGGCGGGGCCGACGGCGTACACGCTGAGCACCGTGAACTCCGCTCACACCGGGTCGATTCCGACGGCCGGGCCGGCGGGGGCCGGCATGATGGGGTTCGGCGGGGGAGGGCCGGGCGGCCGGGGCATGCGCGGGGGCTTCCCCGGCGGAATGCCGGGCCAGGGTCAGAGGCAGCAGGGCCAGACCCCGCCCGACGGCGGCACCGGCCAGAACGGCCAGGGCTTCCCCGGCGGCGGCTTCCCGGGCCAGAACGGCCGGCCGGGCCAGGGCCAGAACGGCCTGCCCGCCCCGAACTTCCCCGGCAGCACCCGCACCGACGAATCCGGCCGCATGGCCGGCCCCGGCGGCGCGGGCGGCCTCCTCAACGGCGCCACCGTCTCCACCAAGGCCAAGAAGCTCCTCCTGGCCGACGCCGACTCCTACACCTGGGCAGCCGCCTCCACTGGCTCGCAGAACGCGGCCAGCTACCAACTCGCCACGAACAAGGCGGTGATGGCGATCGGCGGCTTCAACGGCACCGACCCCTCCCCGACCCTCGCCCAGTTCAAGCGGTACGTCGCCGACGGCAGGATCCACTACTACATCGCGGGCGGGGGCATGGGCATGGGCCGCACCGGCGAGGCCCGAGGCGGCATGGGGGCCGGCGGCACCGCCACCTCCATCAGCACCTGGGTAGAGGCCAACTTCAAGAAGGTGACGGTCGGTACGGCCACCTTCTACGACCTCACCCGGAAGCAGGCCGGCTGACCGGAAACACCCTCGGCCGATAATGCCGTACACCGTATAGGGGAATCGCTATACGGTGTACGGCATGTCCGCTCCCGACGTCTCGGCACCACCGCTCCCGAGGGCCCCCGAGGGCCACCCCCGCCGCTGGCTGATCCTGGGCGTGATCTGCCTCGCCCAGCTCACCGTGCTGCTCGACAACACCGTGCTGAACGTGGCGATCCCCTCGCTCACCCACCGGCTGCACGCGGCCACCTCCGACATCCAGTGGATGATCAACGCGTACTCGCTGGTCCAGTCCGGCCTGCTGCTCACCGCGGGCAGCGCCGCCGACCGGTACGGCCGCAAGAAGATGCTGATCGCGGGCCTCACGGTGTTCGGGCTCGGCTCGCTGGCCGCCGGACTCTCCACCACCACGGGGCAGTTGATCGCCGCCCGCGCGGGCATGGGCATCGGCGGCGCGCTGCTGCTGACCACCACGCTCGCCGTCGCCATGCAGATCTTCGCGCCCGAGGAGCAGCCGAAGGCGATCGGCATCTGGGCCGCGGTCAACTCACTCGGCTTCGCGGCCGGCCCGCTGATCGGCGGCTTCGTGCTCGACCACTTCTGGTGGGGCGCCATCTTCCTGATCAACCTCCCCGTGGCCGCCCTTGGCGTGGTCGCCGTGGTGGCCCTCGTCCCGGAGTCGAAGGCCACCCGTGCCGTCGGCGCCACGGGCCTGCCCGCCCGCCCCGACCTGCTGGGCGCGCTGCTCTCCACGATCGGCATGACCGCCCTGGTCTTCGCGGTCATCTCCGGCCCGCACCACGGCTGGACGTCGGCCCGCGTGCTCGGCTCGGCGGCCGTGGCGGTGGCCGTGCTGGCGGTGTTCGCGTACTGGGAGAGCCGGGTCGAGGAGCCCATGCTCGACCTCGCGTTCTTCCGGGACCGCCGGTTCACCGGTGCGGTCGCGGGCGCGGTGCTCATCACCTTCGGCATGGGCGGCGCGCTGTTCCTGCTCACGCAGCACCTTCAACTGGTCCTCGGCTACGGCCCCTTGGAGGCGGGCGCGCGCACCGCACCGCTGGCGCTCACCGTGGTCCTGCTCAACTTCAGCGGGCTCTCCGCCAAGTGGGCGGCCAGGCTGGGCACGCCGGTGGCGATCGCGCTGGGCATGGCGCTGATGGCGGGCGGCCTGGTCTCCATCGCCGAGCTGGCCTCGTCCGGGTACGCGGGGACGCTGCTCGGTCTGGTGCTGATCGGCGCCGGGTGCGCGCTGGCCAACCCCGCCATGGCGCACGCGATCATGAGCGCCATCCCGCCGGAGAAGGCCGGGGTCGGTGCCGGGATCAACGGCACCCTGGCCGAGTTCGGCAACGGTCTCGGGGTGGCCGTGCTGGGCGCGGTGCTCAGCTCCTTCCTGGCCGACGGCCGCACCCTGTCGGCCGGGCTCAGCGCCGGCCAACTGGTCGGCTCCGTCTCCGTGCTGGCCGGTGGCCTGGTCGCGGCGGCCCTGCTGAAGCGGGCCCAGCGCGATGCCGCCTGAGCCGGGGTGGTTGAGCCGCCCGGACCTGGCAAGGTGTGCGGTGAGCGACGGCCCACGGAGGGAAGCCCGGTGGTGAAGGAAGACGGCCCCCAGGAGGGCCGCCCCAAGGCCGAGCGGCGCGGCAGCGTCTGGGTGACCGGCAAGGAGCGGCGCGGCCGGGGCGGCCAGCCCTCCGGCCTGGACCGGGACCGGATCACCGCGACCTCGGTCGCCCTGCTGGACGCCGAGGGCCTGGACCGCTTCTCCATGCGCCGCCTGGCGGGCGAGCTGAACGTGACCGCGATGTCCCTGTACTGGTACGTCGACACCAAGGACGACCTGCTCGAACTCGCCCTGGACACCGCTTTCGGCGAGCTTCCGCTGCCCGACGCGGAGGACACGGAGGCCGACTGGCGCGAGCAATTGCGCACCCTGGCCACCGAGTACCGGGCGATGATGGTCCGCCACCCCTGGCTCTCCCCGATCGCGGGCCGCTTCCTCAACATCGGCCCGAACTCCCTGGCCTTCTCCCGCGCGGTGCAGCGGGTGGTCGGCCGGGCCGGGCTGCCCGCACACGGGGTGACGGGCGCGATCTCGGCCGTCTTCCAGTTCGTGTACGGCTACGGCACGATCGAGGGCCACTTCCACGCCCGGATCGCGGACACCGGGCTGAGCGCGGACGAATACTTCCAGCAGTCCCTCACCGTGGCCTCCGAGGTGGCCGGCACCTCGGAGGTCATGCGGGAGTCCCGCGCCCTGATGGACGCGCGCGGCGGTGACACGGTGCAGGAGATGCTCGACCGGGACTTCGTCTTCGCCCTGGACCTGCTGATCGCGGGCATCGAAGCGATGGTGGCCCGCGGCTGACCCCCGCGAGGGCCGGCCACGGGCCACCAAGGTGCCGTTCTACGAGTCGGACGCCAGCCGCGCCGGGAATCCGCCCGTCGCCACCGGCCCCCACCGCTCCGGCGTGACCCGGATGATGGACTTGCCCTGCTCGGCCATGGCCTTGCGGTACTCGTCCCAGTCCGGGTGCTCACCGGCGATGTTCCGGTAGTACTCGACCAGCGGCTCGACGGACTCCGGGGTGTCCAGCACCTCGGCCGTGCCGTCGATCTGGACCCAGGGGCCGTTCCACTCGTCGCTCAGCACGATCAAGCTGACCCGCTCGTCCCGCTTGGCGTTGCGGGTCTTGGCCCGCTCCGGATACGTGGAGGCCACGATCCGGCCGGAGCCGTCCACCCCGCAGGTCAGCGGGGAGCCCTGCGGCGAGCCGTCGGAGCGCCGGGTCAGCAGGATGGCGCGATGGCGGGGTCGTACGAAGTCCAGCAATTCCTGCAGGGTCACTTTGGTGTTCGTAGCGATGTTGGGTGCCATGCGCCGAGCCTAGGACCTTGTCCCGTCAGAGCGAGGGCAGCGCGTCGCCCTGGACCGCCTGGATGTCCAGCTCGATCCGCAGGGTGGTCCCGATGGCGGCGATGCCGGCCTGGAGGACCTGGTTGTAGTTCATGGCGAAGTCGTCCCGGTGCAGCTCGGCCGTCGCCCGGAACGCGGCCCGCGTGCCGCCCCAGGGGTCGGCGCCGGTGCCGAGGTAGGCGAGGTCCAGGTCGACCGGGCGGACGATCCCGCGCATCGACAGCTCGCCGTGCACGGTCCACCGGTCGGGCCCGGCCTGGGTCAGCCCGGCCGAGCGGTAGGTCAGCTCCGGGTACTTCGCCACGTCCAGGAAGTCGGCGGAGCGCAGGTGGGTGTCCCGCATCCCGTTGCCCGTGTCGATGGACTCGGCCCGGATGACCGCCTCCACGCGGGACTTGGTGATGTCGTCGGGGGCGATCTCGATGCTCCCGCCGAACTCGGTGAACCGGCCCCGCACGCTGGAGATGCCCAGGTGCTGCGCGACCGCGCCGACCGAGGAGTGCACCGGGTCGATGGTCCACGGACCGGGCGGCGGCAGCTCGCTGCCGCCCTGCCGGGCCAGGGTGACCACGCCGACCTCGGCCCGGCCGCTCGCGGTGACCAGCGCGCTGGAGGCGACGGGCGCGTACCCGACGGCGGTCACGATCACCGTGTACGCCCCCGGAGCCAGCGCGGTGTCGTCGCGCACCACGCCCTCGGCGTCGGCCTCGGCCCGCAGCACCTGCGTACCGGTCATGTCGGCCACCGTGACCACCGCGTGCGAGACGGCCCAGCCGTCACGGGTACGGATTCTCGCGGTCAGTGCCATGGCGTTCTTCTCCCTGCGCGGCTGAGCGCGCGTCGGTCAGGGGACCGGCCCGTGGCCCGCTTTTTCGAAGGCGGGCCACGGGCCGGTCGGGTGAACTACTCGCCGGGGTGGGCGAGTTCGATGTCGTGGCCGTCCGTGCCGGTTCCGGCGACGGTCAGCGCGGTGGCCACCGGCGGGTAACCCGTGGCGATCACGGTGTACTCGCCGCCGTCCAGGTCGGTGAAGGCGTACGCGCCGTCCGCACCGGTGGTGGCGGTGCCGACCACGTTGCCCGCCTGGTCGACCAGGGTGACGCGGGCGTCGGCCAGCGGACCGTGCGGGGCCCGGACGACACCGCTGAGCACCGCGCCGGTGTCCAGGTCGACCTCCACGCGGGTGATGCCGGTGGTGGCGACCTCCACGGGCAGCGCGCGCGGCCGGTAGCCGGCGGCGTTGACCGCGATCGTCACGGTGCCGGGCACCAGCTCGGTGAACCCGAACTCGCCCTGCTCGCCGGTCTGCGCGGCGGCCAGCAGATCACCGCGCACATCGGTGACGACGACCATCGCGTCCTTCACCGGCAGCGCGTTCCCGGCCGCCCGGACCACACCGGTCAGCCCGCTGGTGCCGCTGAGCAGGATGTCGTACGACAGCGGCTCCTCGCCCACCACGACGGTGGACGCCTGCGGCTGGAAGCCGTCCGCGGAGGCGATCAGCACGTACGAGCCGGTGCCGGGGGCGGCCAGCGCGTAGGAGCCGTCGGCCTGGGCGACCGCGCGGCCGAGCTGGCGGCCGGCCAGCGAGATCAGCGTGACCGCCGCACCCGGGACCGGGGCGCTCTCGGCGCCGCGCACGAATCCCCGCACCGGCGTGCCGCCGGCCGGAGTGGTCTCGCCGGCCATGGCGACGGCCGTCACCTGCGGGGCGGTCGCGGCCGTGGTGGCCGTGCCGTCGGCCGAGGGGGTGCCCTCGGCGGTGGCGAAGGCCATGGCCGGGACCTGCTGGGCCTCGGCGACCGCGGGGGCGGCGGCCGGGTCCGTGACGGGGGCCTCGGACTCGGAGGACTGCGCGAGCGCGCCCTTCGTCTTCAGCGGGACCTCCTTGATGAACAGCGTGATCAGGAAGGCGACGGCGGCGAGGCAGCCCGCGATGAGGAAGACATCGGCGATGCCGTGGCCGTAGGCGCTCTCCAGCAGGTTCCGGATCGGACCCGGCAGCGCGTTCATGTCCGGGATGGTGTCGGTCGAGCCGGACTGCGCCATGGCGGCCTGGTACTTCGGGCTCAGCGAGCCGATGCCGTCCGTGACGTAGTGCGTGATCCGGTGGGCCATCACCGCGCCGAGCGCCGAGACGCCCACCGCGCCGCCCAGGGAGCGGAAGAAGGTGACCGTGGAGCTGGCCGAGCCGAGGTCGGAGGGCGCCACCTGGTTCTGCGTGGCGAGCACCAGGTTCTGCATCATCATGCCGATGCCGAGACCCAGCAGGGCCATGAAGATGGCCATCTTCCAGTAGTCCGTGTCGTACCGGATGCCGCCCAGCAGGAGCAGACCGGCGGTGACCAGGACGCCACCGCTGACCAGCCACGCCTTCCAGCGGCCGGTACGGGTGATGAACTGGCCCGAGACGGTCGAGGAGATGAACAGACCACCGATCATCGGGATGGTCAGGATGCCGGACATCGTCGGGGACTTGTCGCGGGCGAGCTGGAAGTACTGGCTGAAGAACACGGTGCCGCTGAACATGGCCACGCCGACGAACAGCGAGGCGAGCGAGGCCAGCGTGATGGTGCGGTTCTTGAACAGGCGCAGCGGGATGATCGGCTCGCTGGCCTTGGCCTCGACGAGCACGAACAGCGCGCCGAGCACGATCGAGCCGGCCACCATCGTGTAGGTCTGCCAGGACAGCCAGTCGTACTTGTCACCGGCGAAGGTGACCCAGACCAGCAGCAGCGAGACGGCCGCGGAGATCAGCGCGGCGCCGCCCCAGTCGACCTTGACCTCACGCTTGACCACGGGCAGGTGCAGGGTCTTCTGCAGCACGATCAGCGCGATGATCGCGAAGGGGACACCGACGTAGAAGCACCAGCGCCAGCCCAGCCACGAGGTGTCGGTGATGACACCGCCGAGCAGCGGGCCGCCGACGGTGGCGACGGCGAAGGTCGCACCGAGGTAGCCGGAGTAACGGCCGCGCTCACGCGGGGAGATCATCGCCGCCATGACGATCTGCGCCAGGGCGGACAGACCGCCGACGCCGATGCCCTGGACGACACGGCAGGCGATCAGCATGCCGGGGTTCTGCGACAGACCGGCCGCCATCGAGCCGACGACGTAGATGACCAGGGCTATCTGGACGAGCGCCTTCTTGCTGTACAGGTCGGCGAGCTTGCCCCACAGGGGGGTGGCGGCCGTCATGGACAGCAGGGCCGCGGTGACGACCCAGGTGTAGGCGGACTGGCCGCCGCCGAGGTCACCGATGATGTGCGGGAGCGCGTTGGAGACGATCGTGGACGACAGGATCGCCACGAACATGCCGAGCAGCAGCCCGGAGAGCGCCTCCATGATCTGCCGGTGGGTCATCGGGGCCTCATCGGCCCCGCCCCCGTGCTTGGCGTGAGCCCGCACACCGGATGGTGTGGTCGTTGCCATGGGCTTCCTTTACTTACGTGATCGCGGGTGTACGGGTTTCTGCGGAAACGGGGGCGGCCGGTCTCGGCACACCGGAGCGGCAGTCGCCGAACGACGCGCGCAGCCGGGTCATGAGCTGGATGAGCTGGGCGACCTCGTCGTCGGTCCAGTCGCTCAGCCGCTCGGCGAGCAGCCGGCTGGTGCGCAGCGACAACTCCACGAGCTGGTCGTTGCCCGCGGGCGTCAGGCGCAGGATGCGCGAGCGCTTGTCCGCCGGGTCCGGGGACCGCTCGATCCAGCCGCGCGCGGCCACGTGGGCGACATGCCTGCTGGTCACCGACATGTCGACGGCGAGCAGCTCGGCGAGCTTGCTCATGCGCATCTCCTCGTGGCGGCCGAGCAGGGTCAGCACGGCGGCCGAACCGGCCGGGCAGTCGGGCGGGAGTATCCGCCCGATGTCGCGCTTCACGGCGCCGACGGCACTGAGCTGACGTGCCAGCTCCTCGAACTGCGCCTGCTCGGCCATCACACCTCCCGTATTCGTTGCTTTGGGCAACCATAGAGATACTTGGTTGCTGTAGGCAAATAGATCGGGGGGTGATGGCGCAAAAACTTGGCAAAGGCAAGTATTGCGATCGTAAACGTGCAGGTGGACGCGGGCGACCTGCCCGCCTCTGTCTCCATGGCCCCGCACTTGGGGTGGGCACCCGGATTCGCTAGTGTCTCGGCCCATGGCTAACACCCAGGGCCCCCAGGGCAATTACGACCCCGCAGGCAGCACTCAGATGTTCCGCGCGTTCGTCGACGAGACTCCCCCGGCTCGCCAGCAGGAGGCGGCTTCCTCCGGTCCCCGCGTCGGCCTGATCATCGGCGTCATCGTGGCCGTGGCCGTCGTCGCGGCCGTCGCCTGGCTCGCGCTGAAGTGACCCCCGGCTCCCTCAGGGAGCCCCTCAAAAGGCCGCGGCCCGCGTCCGCGCCGAAGCGCGCGACACGGGCCGGGCGGGCCTTTCGGTCCGTCGGTCTCCGGGACCGTCAGTCCGAGACGAGACCCTCGCGGAGCTGGGACAGCGTCCGGGTCAGCAGCCGCGAGACGTGCATCTGCGAGATGCCGACCTCCTCGCCGATCTGCGACTGGGTCATGTTGGCGAAGAAGCGCAGCATGATGATCCGGCGCTCGCGCGGCGGCAGCTTGGCCAGCAGCGGCTTGAGCGACTCCCGGTACTCCACGCCCTCCAGCGCCGTGTCCTCGTAGCCGAGGCGGTCGGCCAGCGAGCCCTCGCCGCCGTCGTCCTCGGGGGCCGGGGAGTCGAGCGAGGAGGCGGTGTAGGCGTTGCCCACCGCCAGACCGTCGACCACGTCCTCCTCGGAGACACCGAGCGCGGCCGCGAGCTCCGGCACGGTCGGGGAGCGGTCGAGCCGCTGGGACAGCTCGTCGCTCGCCTTGGTCAGCGCCAGGCGCAGCTCCTGGAGCCGGCGCGGCACCCGCACCGACCACGAGGTGTCGCGGAAGAACCGCTTGATCTCGCCCACGACCGTCGGCATGGCGAACGTCGGGAACTCCACGCCCCGTTCGCAGTCGAAGCGGTCGATCGCCTTGATCAGGCCGA
>NZ_WWKH01000825.1:0-6669 GCF_009865595.1 Streptomyces sp. SID1328
CACGTCCTGGCCGAACGGGTGGCCGACGGTCGCCTCGGTGTGATGGGCCTGGCCTACCGTTTGGCGGACGGCAGTGCACACCTCGTCGCCGCCCGCGGTCTCGACGTAGCGGTTCCCACCGCGTCCTGACCGCCCGCTCACCCAGATCGATCGCGAGTCCAGCTCGCGGCCCGCGCCGCCCCAGCGGGGCCGCGAGCTCTCACGTTCTGCCTCGACTTGTACGACAAGCGCGGTGGCTGGCTGTCGGAGCACCCGCTGGTAGGGGTGGGCTCCGTGTGCAGGCGCAGCTCACCAACTCACCGCTCCCCGGGCTCGGGCAGCGGGCTTGCTAGCCGACCATGATCAATCTCAGCGCCAACCGCTGTACCGATGTTCTTACCGGCGCCAATTGCATCGGATGCGAATAGGCGACACCCGGCCGCGTGGGCCTTGCATGCTGGGTAAGGCGGTCGACGGTCAGACGACTGCTGGCTGAACCATCAAGGTTCCTTCGGCGGTATCCATGGTGGCCTGAGTGCCGAGTGGGATGGTCGGAGGATGCAGGCCGTGTCCGGCAGGGAGTCCACCGAGAACGGGAACACCCAGGCGCGTCAGCCGGTCGCGCAGGACGTCGGCGATGCCCCATCCCCCCAGGGTTGAATCACCGACATCCTGGTCGAAGCCGAGGAACTGGCCAAGTGCGACACCGCACAGCCCCTCCATGGCCCCGGTACGGGTCAGCTGAGTCAGTGCGCGGTCGACCTCTCCCAGCCCTGTGCCTCTCTGGTGTTCGAGAAAAAGGATCGCCCCCTTAAGGCTCGGCAGACCGGCTCCGGCTTCGGTGCGGATCGCGTCAAGGTTGCCGCCGACGACACCGGTCGCGGTGCCCTCGACGGTGACCGCCGCGCTGGCTTGGCTGATGTCCCGGTGGATGGTCACAGGGGCGGTGGTCATCAGCGCGCGGCGAAGGGCTTCGCTGACGCCGGCCCGGACCATTCGTCGCTCCAGTTGGCGAACGGGCCATGCAGCGAGGCCACGCCTTGCTGGTGAACGTCGGCGCAGGCGTAGCGCCGCGGTCGCCGTGGCGTGTGATCAAGCCCGCCCCGCACGCGCCACTTCCAACGCCTCTTGGAAAGAGGTCATAGCCGCTGCAGGGCTTCCAAACTCTGCAAATACCTGCCCCAGCTCATTCAGTGTCTCCGCTTCGCCCAGGCGGTTGCCGAGGTTGCGGTGGAGGGTAAGAGCTTGCTCCGCGAGCCGGCGGGGACCTTGTTCTGCGGACACCGCGCGAACGAGTGCGCCTGGGTCGCGGAACCCACCGTCGCCCTCGACAACCTCGGCTACGGCCTCACCCAGGTCGTGCCGTGCTGGATTTCGAGACCGCCCTCACCCCGCACGGTACGGTCTCGAAGCCGCGCTCGGCCGACGGGTCAGGCCGGGGGCAGCGCCCAACGGTTGATCATTCGCGCGCCGGCCCTGATGTCCCGGCGCGCGGCTTCGACGTCGCGCAGGTCGCCCTCCAGGCCGCGGGTGAACGTGAGCAGCACGCTGGTCGCCTGCTCGGCGGTGTCGGGGACGATGTCGGCCATGGCGGAGGCCAGCAGCCGTGCGCCGGGCTGTTCTTCCAGAGCCGGACGGCGATCTCCAGCTTCACGGTGAGCACGCCGAGCACCTTCTCCTCGGCCGTACTCGCGGCCTCCGCCGCGTTGGCCTCCTCGGCGGCCGACTCCCCACGCCCGGATGACCTTGGCGAATGCCTCGTCCTTCGTCCTGGCGTACTTGTAGACGGTCGGACGCGACAGCCCCGCGTTCCGGCAGGCCTGCCTCAGCAGTGGTAGAGCACGCGTACGACCATCGTGTCCGGCGTGCGGGAGTCCAGGTACTCATTGAAGTACCGGTACCGTTCGGGCCCGGCGATGACGAGCCAGCGGCCGTCCAGGGTCAGAAGCGCGTTCGTGGGAAGCGCCTGGTCCGCGGCCTCCCGCATGTATGTGCCGAGGTCGCCCACCAGACGGGCGGCCGGGTCGCCGCCCACCAGATCCTCGAGTTCCGGCCGGTCGGCGAGCGCGACCAGCGCCGGCTGGGTGCGGTAGTCCTCCACGGCCTGCGGCACCGGATAGCCCTCGGGGTCCGCGTAGTGCCTGGCCCAGAAGTAACCCGACGGGCGCACCGGCGGATACCCGGCGGCGAACGCCCGCCATGCCTCGAAGGCACCGCGCGCCTCCGCGGCCGCCCGCGCACGCGGTGTCTCCAGATCGAGCAGCCCCCGCGGCCCGCCGTCGCACAGCGAGAGGGGAAGATCCCGCGGCTCTCCGGACAGCGTGTGGGTCGCCCGGACGAGACGCGCGTCGTCCTCATGGCCCGCGACGACGCGGAACTCGCAGCCCCCTCCGTCGATCCGCCAGTAGTCCCACCAGGTCTCCACCTCCGGCTCGCCGGGAGCGCGGCGGCCGTACTCGTACGGCACCATGGCGGCACCGATCACCTCGGGCAGGTCCCCCGGCTCGCACCGGGGAACGCACACGGTCACTCGCTCTTTCGCCATGGCCCTCGCGGCCCTCTCCTCAGTCGCTGTCTCATGCCACCTGCGAGGTGATGCAATCGGGCAGCCATCCGCCGCAGCCGCGCCGGAAGTCCTTGTACATGTCCCAGCCCATGGCCAGGTCGCCGAGCACCCCCAAGGCGCCCATGACCTTACCCACGCGCGCTCCCCCGCCCGCTCTCGGTTCCGTCTCCACTCCGGGCATGCGGGGCGCCTTCCCCGGCGGCCGGATCCTCGTGATGGTCCCGACCCTGGACCTGCTCGTACAGACGGCCCAGGCGTGGCGGCTGCTGGGCCACCGGGAGCCGATGGTGGCGGTGCGCTCGCTGGAGAACGACCCCGTGCTGAACACGCTCGAGGTGCGCACCACCACGAACGGGATCCAACTCGCCCTGTGGGCCGGGGCCGGGCCGGTGGTCATGTTCGCCACGTACGCCTCGCCGGTGGACCGCGACGACCCCGACCAACCTGCGCAGCCGGCGGGCTGGGGCAGGCGGCGGGAGACGCAAGAAGGATGGCAGGAGGCACTGACAGAGCCTCCGCGGCCAAGCAGCAGCTGGTCCCGCCCCAGCACCGGGACCGCAGCTTGCTGCAGGTGGGGTATCGCGACGACAAGGCCTACAGCTCCCGACCCAACCGCCTCTGCCTGCGAAGACGCATGAGCAAGCACACGAACCCCGAACCGAAGAACCCGGCAGTGCGGAGGAAAAAGCGGCAGTCCCCGCCAGCATGCCGGCCGGGACTGCCGAAAAGGGCCGTCACGCGGCAGCCTTCTTCCACCAGGCCGATGCTCATGTCACTGCTCACCCGTTCGCGGACCGGAAAAACGCCGAGCACACAGCCGGGGGCGGCGAAGTGAGAACCCTTCGAGACTGCCGCCTGAAGGGCGACGGCGTCCACCACGCCATGCTTGGTATCGCCCCCTGCACAACGTCGCCCTGGCTGGGTGACCGAGAAGACGAGCAGGTCAGCCAGCACACCGTAGATCATTTACGGGACAAGACTTAGCTTGATCTTTAACGACCGGTGCCGAATGGTGCGTCGAACTTAATCACTTTGTCCGGTATCCGCAGGACACGGAAGCGGCCTTCGTCTGAACATGTGCTCCGACCAAGGAACACACATCTTCAGAACGAAGGCCGTGGGGATGTCTGCTGCATCGAGACACACGACGAGACGCTTTGACGCAACTGTCACGCTTGCCCTGGTCGCTCGAAGCGAATCGGCGTGCCGGCCCGGGCGCCTCATCGGCAGCGGCGCCGGCACGGCGAACGGCTGGGTCAGAAGGGCTTGATGGGCAGGTACTTGCCGTCCAGGGTGATCACCGCGCGCTCGCCGCCCTCGGGGTCGGCGACCTTCTTCACGTCGAGCTTGAAGTTGATCGCGCTGATGATGCCGTCGCCGAACTGCTCGTGGATCAGGGCCTTGAGCGTGGTGCCGTAGACCTGGACGATCTCGTAGAAGCGGTAGATCGTCGGGTCGGTCGGGACGCCGCCGGGGATGGAGCCGCGGACCGGGATGGTCTGAAGCAGTACGGCCGCCTCCTCATCCAGGTCCAGCAGTTCGGCGACCGCCCTCGCGGCGGCCTCCGGCAGGGGATGCTGACCCAACAGCGCGGCGGTGGTGAATGCGACCGACAGGCCGCTAACGTCGGCGAGCTGTTGCCAGGACAGGTCCTTGCGCGTCTTGGCCTCGACGACTTCGGCGGCCAGGGCCTGGCGAGCAGCGGGGTCGAACTGGGCGTGCACCATGAGGTGTTCCTTTCCTACGTGCCGGCCCGCACCACGGCGGGCACAGCGGACTCGAACGGTCGGGGGACCAGACCGCCGGACGGCGGCCTGGAGAAGAGGGGTACGGCGGCTCAGGCCGCGAGGGCGGCGGATGAGTCCGTGCCGGGGTCGAGTTGGTCGACCGCGCCGGTGGCAATGTCGTAGACCCAGCCGCGCAGCGTGAGCGTCTTCGCCGCCAGGCCCCGGCCGACGCAAGGATGCGTCGCCAGGTTCGCCAGCTGGTCGATCACGTTGCTCCGTGCCAGAACGCTCACCTCGTCCTCCCCGGCCCCGGGCTCGGCACTGGCCGCGCGCGCCGCACGGGCCAGGGAGGCGTCCGCGTGTCGCAGCCAGTGGGCGACGCCTGGCAGGGCGGTGAGGTCGTGGTCGTCGACCAAAGCGGTCATCGCACCAAGAGCGCCGCCGCCTGGGCCTTCGTCCGCCTCACCCGACAATGGGTCGCCTCCATGGGGTACCCCGCCTCCCCGTGAGACCGCGCCCCCAGCAGCCGGCGCCGCTCCTCCTCGGTCATCCGGCCCCGGATAGCCAGGATCTCCTCGCTCACCTGGCCCCGCACCGTGGAGGCCATCGCGTCCAGCGTGGAGAACCGCGGTATCTCCAAGTTGGCCTCGACCAGCTTCTCTAGCGCGATGTTGATCAGATCAGCCGGATTGTTCTTCGACGCCGCAGCCACCCGCCTCGTCTCCCCCGCGAGCCCGCGGGCGGCCTGGCCGTCGTAGCGCACCCCGCACCGCTCACGCACCCACGACCGGTACCGATCCGCCGTGCGGCCGGAGGCATACCCGGCAGCGTGCTCTCCGACAGCTCCACCGCCCGGCGCACGACCCAACTTGCGCCGACGGGTCCTTCGGGCCGGCCACCGACAGCGCGGTGCGTTCCCTCCGGTCGGCGTACGGGTTGCCCTTGGACGGCATCGTCGCGGCGCCCGCCGGTAGTCCGCACGGCGTGCCTTCGCCCTGGATGTCCCTAGCCGACGTCGAGGACCAGCTTGCCGCGAGTCTTACCGCTCTGACTCAGGCGGAACGCCTCAGCGGCCTCGGCCAGCGGCAGGGCACGGTCGATGTGGACCTTGAGCTTGCCCGCGTCGGCGAGTTCGGCCAGTTCGGCGAGGTCCGCGCTGTCGGGCCGCACCCAGACGTGGTGGCCGCCCCGCTGTGTCACGCCGGGGTCGACGATCGAGGCCAGTCGCCTGGGGTCCTTCAGCAGGTCCTGGGAGGCGGCGACCGCGTCACCGCCGACGTTGTCCACCGCGGCGTCGACGCCCTCCGGCGCGAGCTGCCGCACCCGGTCGATCAGGCGGTGGCCGTCCCCGTAGGTGACCGGTTCGGCGCCCAGGGACCTCAGGTAGTCGTGATTGCGCTCGCTGGCGGTGCCGATCACGCGGGCTCCCATGGCCACGGCGATCTGCACCGTGAACGACCCCACACCGCCGGCTGCCGCGTGCACCAGGACGGTGTCGCCCTTGCTGACGCCCACCCGGCGCAGTGACTGCAAGGCCATCAGCCCCGCCAGAGGCACGCCGGCCGCCTGCCGCCAGTCCAGCGATGCGGGCTTGCGCGCGAGGGTGCGCACCGGCGCGGCGACGAGCTCCGCGTAGGTGCCGTGCTGCACCTCGTCCTTGCGGACGTAGCCGAAGACCTCGTCGCCGACCGAGAACTCGGGGGTGTCCAGGCCGACGGCCTCCACGACGCCTGCGACGTCCCAGCCGGGCACGAGCGGGAAGTGGACGTACATGATCGGGTCGAGGTGCCCGGCGACGATCTTCCAGTCGACAGGGTTGACGCCGGCGGCCTTCACCCGGACGAGTACCTGGTCCGGGCTGACCTTGGGGTCATCGGTCTCCGCGAATTCAAGCGTTTCCGGACCGCCGTAGTGGTTGGTGATGATGGCTCGCATGAGCGAAGTCAACAGGCCGGGGACTGAGGTTCTTCCCCGGCTGGCCGCCCGGACCGGTCCGTTCAACCCTGTTGGCGGCACCGCCGGCTGCGCTCCGACCGGCCGACCGCGTCCTCTCCGACCGACCGCCCTTTCTTTTGTGACGTGGCCTCCACGTACGGCCCGGTAGCCCCGCGCGGTCGCGGAGCATCCCCGCGGTGCGGGGGCGACGCACCCGGCCAGTCCACCGGGGCGCACGCGTGCCGCGGGTCCGCGGTGCCAGGCGTCCCCGCCCGGCACCGCCGTGCCGCTTGCGCGGGGTCGGCCTCAGGGGTGTGATCCGTGGGGCACGTAGGCCTTGCAGTAATTGCTGTAGTAGCCGTCGTCGATGACCACCCAGAAGCCGGTGCTCTTGCCCACCACGCTGTCGGCGTGCAGGCCGTACTGGCCCTGGTACCAGGCCACCCAGTCGGCGGTGCTCGT
>NZ_WWKH01000826.1:0-7328 GCF_009865595.1 Streptomyces sp. SID1328
GCCGGCCCACCCGGACGGGCAGCCACCTCCGGCTGAGCCGGGCGGCCGGGCCGGCCGTGGGTCGGGGCGTCGGTGCCGACCGACAGCGCGGTCAGCCTGGCCAGGCTGACCGGCGCCGGCTTTCTGAGGCTGGAGCAGCCGTGGATCGGCACGCCCGGCGCCGGTCGAGGGTGCCGGGACCTGGGTGGATGGCCCTGAATGTGGGCTACCCCTGGTGGCGGGGGCATCCAGGGCCCCGCCGCAAGCCCGCGTACTCGGCGCAGGCTGACGGCCTGGTCGGCAGGGGCGCTGGTCCCGTCACCGTGAGCCCCTTGGGTTCGCGGGCCGCGGAGGGGCGGTCCCTCCGGTATCGAGTCCTGGCACGGGCGGCGCCGCCCGCCCACTTGCCCGGAGCGCTCCGGGGCGCCGCGTGCCGAAGGCCCCCTCCGGGGAGGGGGCCTTCGGGGGTGGGGTCAGACCGTTGCCGGGATCGGGGCCTCGGCCCGAGCCGGGGTGGGGGTCGAGGGGGTGATCCGGGGCTTCGGGAGGGCCGAGTACAGCGCGGCGGAGATGACGATCGCGGCGATCCAGCCCAAGCCGTACTCGCCGATGGGGTTGTTCTTCGCCAACGGGCCGGTGAACCAGTCCGACGTGGTGAAGAGGAGGCCGGAGACCAGGCCGATGGCCCAGGAGGCGACCGCGGCGGGGGAGAAGCCGGCGCGGTACCAGTAGGCGCTGGTGGGGGTGGTGTCGGCGAGGGCGCGGGGGTCGTACTCCTTGCGGCGGAGCATGTCCGCGCCGAAGACGCCGGTCCAGGCGGAGAAGGCGACCGCGAGCATGGAGAGGAAGGCGATGAAGGAGCCCATGAAGCTGGACGCCACCAGCATCAGCACACCACCCAGCGCCAGCGAGATCACCGCGTTGACGGAGACCGCCCAGTGGCGCGGAATCCGGAAGCCGAGGGTCTGCGCGGTGAAGCCGGCCGAGTACATCGACATCGAGTTGATCAGCAGCATGCCGACCACCGCGATCAGCAGATACGGCACGGCGATCCACAGCGGCAGGATCGTGCCGAGGAAGGACACCGGGTCGGAGGCCGAGGCCAGATCCGGCGTAGCCACCGCCATCACCGCGCCCATCAGCACCAGCGGCAGCACGACGATGCCCGCCCCGCCGACGGTCTGCCCGACGATCGCCCGCGAGGAAGCCGTACGCGGCAGATAGCGGGTGAAGTCCGGCGCGGACGGAATCCAGCTCACCCCGCCCGCGGCGATCATGCCGACCGCGGTGATCAGCGAAGCCGTCGACCCCGCGCCGCCGTGCATGACGCGCGACCAGTCGGTGTGCACGGCCAGGTACGCCAGCACCAGCACCGAGAAGACGCCGAAGAGATACGTCGCGTACTTGCTGCACTTCTGCACCGCGTTGATGCCGAGCCCCGAGATCACGAACGTGGCGATCACGAAGAGCAGCAGCGTGACCATGTCCAGCACGCCGTTGGCCTTGATGCCCAGCGCGAGGTCCAGGATGGTGAGCAGCGCGTACGCACCGGTCACCGCGTTGATCGTCTCCCAGCCCCAGCGCGCGACCCAGATCAGCGAACCGGGCAGCAGATTGCCGCGCTGGCCGAAGACCGCCCGCGACAGCGCCATGCCCGGCGCCGCGCCCCGCTTGCCGGCGATCCCGATCAGCCCGACCAGGCCGTAGGAGATGACGGGAGCGACGGCCGCGACCACGAGGGCCTGCCAGAAGTTCAGGTGGTACGCCACGACCAGGCTCGCGCCCATCGTGAGCAGCAGGACGCTGATGTTGGCCCCCACCCAGGTGGGGAAGAGCCCGCGGGTGCGCGCGGTGCGTTCGTGATCGGGGACCGGCTCGATGCCACGGGTTTCCAGCGCGCCCTCGCGCGCGGCCGTCTTGCTCATGGAGGGGGAGTGTCCTAGCGGTGGGGGACGAGGACGACGGGCTCGACGCGCGGAGCGGAGCCAGGAGTCAGCGTAGTTTAATCCGACTCCACTACTGCTGTGGCATTTGTCTCCTGGAGGAAATGCCGGGAGCGTGGAAGCCCTTTCGCCGGATACCCCATGGCCGATACTGGTCGGGTTATGGAAACCATCATCCTTGCTGTAGTCATCGCCGTGGTCGTGCTCGGCGCACTCGGCGGGCTCCTCATCACCAGCAGGCTCAAGAAGCCGCTGCCGCCGCCCCCGCCGTCGAAGCCCGACCTGACCGCGCCCCCGGCCGAACCGCACGTCGGTGACGAGGCCGAGACCCCGCGCGACGAAGAACGCCGGACCATCGAGGAGGTGGACCTGCCGGGCGGCGGCGCCCCCGCCACCGTCGAGGAGCCCCCCGCCGCCGAGAAGGCTCCCGAGATCGAGATCCCGGAGCCCAGCGCCGGACGTCTGATCCGGCTGCGTGCCCGCCTCTCCCGCTCCCAGAACGCCCTCGGCAAGGGCCTGCTCACGCTGCTCTCGCGCGAGCACCTGGACGACGACACCTGGGAGGAGATCGAGGACACCCTCCTCACCGCCGACGTCGGCGTCCAGCCCACCCAGGAACTGGTCGAGCGGCTGCGCGAGCGCGTCAAGGTGCTCGGCACCCGTACGCCCGAGGAACTGCGCGGCCTGCTCCGCGAGGAGCTGCTCAACCTTGTCGGCACCGACATGGACCGCGAGGTCAGGACCGAGCCGGAGAGCCGCAAGCCCGGCATCGTGATGGTCGTCGGGGTCAACGGCACCGGCAAGACCACCACCACCGGCAAGCTCGCCCGCGTCCTGGTCGCCGACGGCCGCAGCGTCGTCCTCGGCGCCGCCGACACCTTCCGCGCCGCCGCCGCCGACCAGCTCCAGACCTGGGGCGAGCGCGTCGGCGCCTACACCGTGCGCGGTCCGGAGGCCGGTGACCCCGCCTCCGTCGCCTTCGACGCGGTGAAGGAGGGCAAGGAGATGGGCGTCGACGTGGTGCTCATCGACACCGCCGGCCGTCTGCACACCAAGACCGGTCTCATGGACGAGCTGGGCAAGGTCAAGCGCGTCGTGGAGAAGCACGCCCCGCTGGACGAGGTGCTGCTCGTGCTCGACGCCACCACCGGCCAGAACGGCCTGGTGCAGGCCCGCGTCTTCTCCGAGGTCGTGGACATCACCGGCATCGTGCTCACCAAGCTCGACGGCACCGCCAAGGGCGGCATCGTCATCGCCGTGCAGAACGAGCTGGGCGTCCCGGTAAAGCTCATCGGTCTCGGTGAGGGCCCCGACGACCTGGCGCCGTTCGACCCGGAGGCCTTCGTCGACGCGCTCCTCGGTGACTGACCCCCGTCACCCCGCCCGCGACCACGCCGAAGCGCCCGCCCCCAGCAGAACCGGGGGACGGGCGCTTCGCCGTACGGGGAGTCCGCCGCGCTACGCCGGTGCGGCCGAGCGGTGCGCCACATAGGCCAGCGTGCCCAGCAGCAGCCGGGCCGCCGGAGGGCGTGTCGCCCCGTCCAGCACCGGCGGCCGGAGCCAGCGCACCGGGCCGAGGCCGCCCCGGTCGGAGGGCGGGGCGGTGATGTGGGCACCCGGACCGAGGCCGCGCAGGTCCAGCGCCTCGGGGTCGTCCCAGCCCATGCGGTAGAGCAGGTGGGGCAGCTCGGCGGCGGTACCGGGGGCGACCAGGAAGTGCGCACGGCCCTCCGGGGTCGCGGTGACCGGACCGAGGGGCAGCCCCATCCGCTCCAGCCGCACCAGCGCACGGCGCCCCGCGGCCTCCGCCACCTCGATCACGTCGAACGCCCCGCCCACCGGCAGCATCACCGAGGCGCCCGGCACCTCGGCCCACACCCGGCTCGCCTCGTCCAGTGTGGCCCCGGCCGGCAGCCGGGGCGCGAAGTCCAGCGGATGCGCGCCCGGCTCCGGGCAGTCGGCACGCCCGCAGGAGCAGGCGCCGTTCGAGGCACGTGCCCCCGGCACCACGTCCCAGCCCCACAGGCCGGTGAACTCGGCGGCCGTGGTGCATTCCGGCGTGCGGCCGCGCCGACGCGTGCCGGAGCGGATCTCCCGGATGCCGCCGATCGTGAAGCCCATGCCCCCTCCAACGGGTACAGCGCGCCGGTGGTTACGAAACGGAGCGAGAGGGATGCGGAACGTGACTCCTCGACTCCCGCATTCCCTCACCTCTACCGGGACAAGGCGGCGCATCGCGGCACGAACGGTGGTGAACGGGGCTTCGCGCGCCCCCACGCGCTTCCCTCCGCCCACTGTCGAACGTCCGGTGTCAAGTGAAGCGCGCGGTGGTCATCGTGAGTTCATTCGAAGGGGTGGCGAATGGTGGCGTTTCAGGGATCGCCGTGGCTGGAAGGGTGATCGTGGGATTACTGTGAGTGTGCGAGTCCCAGGGGCACATGCACTCATGGGTATGCCGGAGGCAAGTCGTCAGCTCGTTCGAAGGGTGAGAACCACCGGACGGGCGGCCCGGTCCACCGGCATTCTGATAGGGCTTGGCGCATCCGGCGACAGGTGGATTCAGGGAATGGGGGCGTTCCAGTGGGCGGCAACGGCGGTGGCGGGACGAACGCTGACAAGCGCCCCAACGACCTGCTCGGCTCGTGGTTCGTGCGCAGCGGCTGGTCCAAGGGGGAGCTGGCCCGCCAGGTGAACCGCCGGGCCCGGCAGCTCGGCGCCAACCACATCTCCACCGACACCTCGCGGGTCCGCCGCTGGCTGGACGGCGAGAACCCACGCGAACCGATCCCGCGCATCCTCTCCGAGCTGTTCTCCGAGCGCTTCGGCTGCGTCGTCTCCGTCGAGGACCTCGGGCTGCGCGTCGCCCGCCAGTCGCCCTCCGCGTCCGGCGTCGACCTGCCCTGGACCGGCCCGCAGACCGTCGCGCTGCTCAGTGAGTTCTCCCGCAGCGACCTGATGCTCGCCCGGCGCGGCTTCCTCGGCACCTCCCTCGGCCTCTCGGCGGGCCCCGCGCTCATCGAGCCCATGCAGCGCTGGCTGGTCCCCACCCCCTCCTCGCCGGCCCCGCCCGAGCCCGACCCGCTGCACGAATCCCGCAGGCCCGGCCGGCTCTCCCGCCCCGAGCTGGAGCTGCTGGAGTCCACCACCAAGATGTTCCGCCAGTGGGACGCCCAGTGCGGCGGCGGCCTGCGCCGCAAGGCGGTCGTCGGACAGCTGCACGAGGTCACCGACCTCCTCCAGGAGCCCCAGCCCGAGACCACCACCCGCAAGCTGTTCAAGGTCGCCGCCGAACTCGCCGAACTCGCCGGCTGGATGTCGTACGACGTGGGACTCCAGCCCACCGCGCAGAAGTACTTCGTGCTCGCCCTGCACGCGGCCAAGGAGGCCGGGGACAAGCCGCTCGGCTCGTACGTGCTCTCCAGCATGAGCCGCCAGATGATCCACCTCGGCCGCCCCGACGACGCCCTCGAACTCATCCATCTCGCCCAGTACGGCAGCCGGGACTGCGCCAGTCCCCGCACCCAGTCCATGCTGTATGCGATGGAGGCCCGCGCCTACGCCAACATGGGCCAGCCCGGTAAGTGCAAGCGGGCCGTCCGCATGGCCGAGGACACCTTCGCCGACGCCGACGACTGGGACGAGCCGGACCCCGACTGGATCAGGTTCTTCTCCGAGGCCGAACTGCACGGCGAGAACTCGCACTCCTTCCGCGATCTCGCCTACGTCGCCGGCCGCAGCCCCACCTACGCCTCGCTCGCCCAGCCGCTGATGGAGCGCGCCGTCGACCTGTTCGCCAAGGACGGCGAACACCAGCGGTCCTACGCGCTCAACCTGATCGGCATGGCCACCGTGCACCTCCTCCAGCGCGAGCCCGAGCGGGGCAGCGCCTACGCGTCCCAGGCCATGGAGACCGCCCGCAAGGTCCGCTCGGAGCGGGTCAACACCCGCATCCGCAAGACGGTCGGCGCGGCCGTGCGGGACTTCGGGGACCTCTCCGTCGTCGTCGACCTCACCGAACAGCTCGCCGTCGACCTCCCGGAGAGCGCAGACGCGGGCTGAGAGGCCCGTACCACCTCATGCCCCGGCCGCGGCCGGTCCTCCCGAACTGCCCGACTCGGCTCCCCCATGCCAGGTCATCGAGAGGCCGGACGCGGCCGGTTCACGTCTGCCCCCAGCCGCCTGTCGCTACGGCGAACCCAGCGCCGGTTGCGCCACGATAACGACCGGTGTGCCCGGCAACGGGCAGTTCATGGAGGCGTAACACGCCAGGTGCCTTCGTCACCCCCGCGAAACAGCCGGGGGCCCCGGTCGAAACCGCGCTGCGTCAGTCTCTGGCGCATAACCGGCCTACCCCTCACTTGACCGGACCGCTCAGGCACCGCCCGCACGGGGCCGTACAACCGATGAGGAGATGCCGATGGCAGCAGCCATCACGCTTGCTGCGGAGGCACCGAAACTGTCCTCCGCGAACACAGGCTTCATGCTGATCTGTTCCGCCCTGGTGCTGCTCATGACACCGGGCTTGGCCTTCTTCTACGGAGGCATGGTCCGCGTCAAGAGCACCCTCAACATGCTGATGATGAGCTTCATCAGCATCGGCATCGTCACGCTCCTCTGGGTGATCTACGGCTTCTCCCTGGCCTTCGGCTCCGGCTCCGCCTTCATCGGATGGAACGCCGACTGGCTCGGACTGAGCAACATCGGGCTGACGGAACTCTGGCCGGGCTACACCATCCCGGTGTTCGTCTTCATGGTCTTCCAGATGATGTTCGCCATCATCACCCCCGCCCTGATCAGCGGAGCCCTCGCCGACCGGGTCAAGTTCTCGGCCTGGGCCCTGTTCGTCGCCCTGTGGGCCACGGTCGTCTACATCCCGGTCGCCCACTGGGTCTGGGCCTCCGACGGCTGGGCCTTCAAGCTCGGCGTGATCGACTTCGCGGGCGGCACCGCCGTCCACATCAACGCCGGTGCCGCCGCCCTCGGCGTCATCCTGGTCATCGGCAAGCGCGTCGGCTTCAAGAAGGACCCGATGCGCCCGCACAGCCTGCCCCTGGTCATGCTCGGCGCCGGACTGCTGTGGTTCGGCTGGTTCGGCTTCAACGCCGGCTCCTGGCTGGGCAACGACGACGGCGTGGGCGCCCTGATGTTCGTCAACACCCAGGTCGCCACCGCCGCCGCCATGCTGGCCTGGCTCGCCTACGAGAAGATCCGGCACGGCGCCTGCACCACGCTCGGCGCCGCCTCCGGCGCCGTCGCCGGACTCGTCGCCATCACCCCGTCCGGCGGTGCCGTCTCCCCGCTCGGCGCGATCGCCGTCGGCGTCATCGCCGGAGTCGCCTGCGCCGCCGCCGTCGGGCTGAAGTTCAGGTTCGGCTACGACGACTCCCTCGACGTCGTCGGCGTCCA
>NZ_WWKH01000827.1:0-4343 GCF_009865595.1 Streptomyces sp. SID1328
CTCCGCGCCGGGGCGGGGGTGGATGGCGGAGCTGTAGCGGGGGTCGAGTTCGGTGGTGGGCATGGGGGTCTCCTTCCGTCTGCCAGGGGTAACGAGCCCCAGCCGGTGTTGGTCGCCGCCATGCGAAGAACGCTGTCCGGATGGCGGAGCCCCGGAGGAGGGTTACGGACGCGCTCGCCCAGTCCCACCCGATGCGGCTGCTGACGCGGCGTCCGGGAGCGGACGAGCAGTGCGGGGAGCCGGTTCTTCAGCAGGTGCGCGGGAGGTATGTGTACGGGGATCTGGCGACGTGGCCGGGCTGCCGTAGGCGTTGCTCTTCCCGGAGAGAACACAGCACGCCAAGGCTGGGCCCCGCGGTGTGACGTTCGCCGAACTGCTGCCCGCCTCGGCAGCTTCGGCCGGGCCCTGCGGTGCGCGTCCTAACGAACGTGCGCCCGGTCCGACTGCGGGGCCCGCAGGCCGAGCCACTGATCGGCGTCCCAGGCCCGGAACCGCTCCACTTCGATGAACCCAAGCCTCGCCGCGAGGCGCATCGAGCCGGCGTTGGCGGTCTGGGTGGAGAGCACCACGGGCTCGCCGGGCAGGACACCGTCGAGCCAGTCGAGCGCCGCCGCGCACGCCTCGGCGGCGTACCCGAATCCCCATGCCCGCGGCAGGAACAGGTAGCCGAGATCGACCTTGCCCTCGGCAGCGGGGCAATGGTGATCAGTTGCCCTCCTGAGCAGAACATGGCCGATCATCACCCCGTCGAGGTCGACGACGAAACTCCCCGGCCGCAGCCCGGGCACCTCGGGCATCTCGCGCTCGAGCTCGCCACGCGGCCGGGGGCCGCCGAGATAGGTGTGCACCTCCGGCGAGGCGTACAGCTCGATGAACACCGCCCGGTCCCGTACCTCGGGCTCACGCAGCACGAGTCGCCCGGTCCTGATCGGTGCGGGCGGCCAGGCAACGGGTCCGAGATCAGTCATGCCGGCCAGCCAATCAACAGACTCAGCACAGATCAAGACTCGACAGTTGCAGCCGGCGCTTCAGCCCCGGGGTGCGTGAACCGCACGGGCCTGCCCAGCGACCGGGCATAGGCGATTTCAGCTCGGGTGCTTTCTCCGATGTAACCGCCGACTACGAGCACCTCGTCAGCGAGCCGGATCTTCGCCCGGTGCAGGTCGTCGAGTCGAACCTTCAGCGCCTCGGCCTCGGCAGGATCGGACCAGAGTTCGTGCGGCGACTTCACGTCACAGCCCGGCTTGACGACGATCTTGCCGGCTGCAGTCTCCCGCAGATCGGCCTCGTTCATCTCGGTCATGAAGCGGGTGGAGCCGCAGATCACGACGATACGCGGGAGGCCCAACAGCCTCTTCGCCTCGGCGAGCTTCTCCTCGGGGCTGAGTGGCTGCGGGTACGGCACCGGCTCCTCCTGATGGTGTGGTCCAAGGTGTGGCTGGCGAACGACGTGGACACCGTACCGGCGGCACCCGTACGACCGGCGACGTACGCAACCGGCTGGCCTGCTCGACCCAGCCACCACCCGCGAAACCGCCCGGGTAGCAAGCATCCGCCGAGCCCGCGGCCGAAGCGAAAGCCCGTGGCGGCGTCGCAGCGGGTCCGGCATCATCCCCGTGTGATTGCGATGCAACCCGTTCTGGAGATCTTCGCCGCCCACGACTTCGCACTCTGGCCGGTTGGCGAGCACGAGTCGTACGGCTACCTCGTGTTGGACGAGGAGCGGACTCCGGTTGAGGTCGGCACGGCGGTTATGGGGATCGCCGAATGCAACAACTTCGAGCAGGAGGAGGACGGACCGTGCCCGACCGACCCGCTCGGCGCGTTCTGGTAGACCAAGTGTGCGCGCTCATCAGCAGAGCCCAGGCGGACTCGCGGGACTTCCACAGCGTCGCCGGAACCTGGGCCGGACAGCACCTGCCGACACACGCCGCCGCCGTCACGGCCACCTTGGCGCGGACACTGGACCTGGAGCTCACAGAATGACCAGCTTCCTGACCCACAGGGCGCGCGTGCACGATGCCCGGCTCCCCCTCCACCGGCGGCACAGTGCGCTGCGCACATGCCTCACCGTTTTCGCTCCTTACGGCCTGCGGGCGACATACCACCACCTCACGCTCAGCGCCGCGATCCCCCGACGGCTGGAGGCGGACCCGGAGGCGCTGGCGCGGGCGGTGGAGGAACTGCACGAGGCGCGGGTGCTGTGGCTCGTGCGGGCGCAGGAGTACGCCGCGCGGCGTCGGGCGGAGAAGCAGGCCGGGCGGCGGGCTGTACCGACCCCTCGGCCGTGGTGGCTGCGGAGCCGGTGGGAGAGCCCGGAGCGTGCATGGTTCGAAGACCCGTTTCGCCACCCGCCGCTGCGCCTGCCTGAGTACGTCCGACGACAGAATGCGCTTCTGGACGGCGCCGATCTGCCCGGCTGCCCGGCTTGCGGGGACGAGGGACCGCGACTGCTGAGTTCGACCGGGCATGGCTGGGTCGAGCTGTGCCGTGGGTGCGCGTGGGTAGCGGCGCCATGTCCGTGCGGCCGGCGGCACCGGTGCGTACCGGATACCCCGTTCAACTGGAACGCGATCTGGCAGCGGGCGCACATGAGTGATGACGGCATGCCGAACCCACACTGGCCTGCGGGACAGCTGCTCGCGGATTGACGTCCACCGGGGTTCGGTCCAGCGCGAACTGGACACTGACGCTCAGACAGGGGATGCGGCGGAGCTAGGGCCTCTGCTCAGGCTGGGGCCGGGGGTACGGCGCCTGATCCGCCACGAAGTGCCGGCCGGTGTGGGACACCAACGCGTCGATGAGCTTCGGCCAGAGCTCTCGGGGGCGGTCGTGGCCCATGTCGGGGATCAGCAGGAGTTCCGCACCGGGCACGAGCTCCGCGGTGCGCTTTCCGCCGCTGGGGTCGATCAGCGTGTCGTCCAGGCCATGGATGACCAGCGTGGGCACCCGTAGTTCACGGAGTGCGTCCGCGCGGGAACCGCTGAGGATCATCGCGCCGAGTTGCCGACCGACCCCGGCGGGGTAGTACGAGCGGTCGTAGCTCGCGGCGGCCAGCTCACGCTGCGCGGCGGCATCGCCGTAGCGCTTGGAGGCCCACACCAGTTCCTTCTCCGCCGCGGTGACGTATCCCTCGCGGTCCGCCGGTTTCGGGCTGGACACGGTCGCCTGAGCCTCCGGGCTGGACCGGCCGTACCCGGTCTCGCCGGTCGAGGACATCATGGACGTCAAGGTCAGCACCCGCTCCGGAGCGGAGAGGGCCATCGTCTGGGCGATCATCCCGCCCATCGAGGTGCCGACCACATGGGCGCGTTCGATGCCGAGCGCGGTGAGCAGGCCGAGTCCGTCGTCGGCCATGTCGCGGAGCCGGTAGGGAACCATCGTCAGGGCGGTGGGAACGTCACCCGAGCTGACGGTGGCGATGAATTCGCCCATGTCGACAGGGTGCTCGTCGAATTTGGTGGACAGTCCGCAGTCGCGGTTGTCGTACCGGATCACGTACCGGCCGCGGTCCGCCAGCGCCCGGCAGAAGTCCGCGTGCCAGGCGAGCATCTGCGCACCGAGACCCATCACGAGCAGGACGGGTGGGTTCGCCGGGTCGCCGAAGCTCTCGTACTCGATGGACACCGCGGGCGACACGACAACATTCGGCATACATGAATCCTGCCACGGAGGCGGCCTTGGCGTGCCCTCACAAAGCCGGCGCGTGCTCCCTACTCCTCCAACCGCCCCAGATGCGCCGTCACATCGTCCACCAGCCGCCCCAACAACCGCCCCAGATCGGCCCGTTCCTCGTCCGTCCACCCCGCGATCGCCTCGGAGAACCACCCCACCAGCGAGCTCGCGTAGCGATTCGCCGCCCGGGTCCCCTCCGACGTCGGCTCGATGAGGCTGGCGCGGCGGTCGTGGGGGTCGGAGATCCGGTGGGCCAGGCCGCGGCGTTCGAGGGACTGGACCTGGCGGGTGACGTGCGGGCCCACCACCTGCATCCGTTCCGCGATCTCCCCGATCCGCAGCGGGCGGTCCGCCATGTGAAGGGTCATCAGGACCCCGACCGCCGGGCGGTCCAGCGCCAGCCCGGCCGCCTCGGCCGCGCGCTCGGTGAGGCGGCCGCGGTTGACGGCGTTGCTCAGCTGGGCCAGGCGGGGCACCACGGCGAGCACGTCGGTCGACGGGGCGTCGGGGGACTCTGCGTTCACTTCGGACTCCATTTGCATACCTGAGTTAGGTATCTATATGCTCCCGGCGGGAAGGACTTCGGGAGTCTCCCATGCCTTCCAAAAGGATACCTAAGGTACGCATCTTCGCCCTCCTGTCCGGAAGGACCCCCGCCGTGACCCCCT
>NZ_WWKH01000828.1:0-3073 GCF_009865595.1 Streptomyces sp. SID1328
GCTCGTGGCCGTGGGAGATCATCGTGCGCTCCCCCTCGTACGCCATGGAGACGGTCACCGGCGAGTGCCAGCCGGGCACCGTGCGGGAGGGGGTGAGGTCGATGCCCTCGCCCCGCGCGAGCGCGTCCCAGCAGTACTCCCCGTAGTGGTCGTCCCCGAAGGCCGCCGCCAGCGAGGTCCGTAGGCCGAGGCGGGCCAGCGCGGCGGCCATGTTGGCGACCCCGCCGGGGCTGGAGCCCATCCCGCGCGCCCAGGACTCGGTACCGCGCACGGGGGCGGTGTCCAGGCCGGTGAAAACGATGTCGAGGAAGACGGTGCCGGTGAGATAGACGTCCCAGGGCGGATCGCCGGGGGCGCGCAGCGCGGCCAGCGGGTCGACCTGGGTCTGGTGGCGCGCTGTCTGGGTGAGGTGCTCCGGGTCGCCTCCGGTTTCCTCTCCGGCGATCGCGTGGGACGGCATCAGTGCGGGCTCCCTGACGTGGTACGGATCTGGCCAGTGTGCACCACTGACCGGCCGCCGACCGAGGGGGTGGCGGCCGGAATCCGACGGTTACGGGGGCTCGCGGGGTCACCAGCGGGGCATCACCGGCGTCCGCCAGTCCGCGACCGCGACCCGCATCGCCGCGCTGTCGTCGCGGTCGCGCAGGGGGCCGTCGGCCGTCGTCCAGCGGTGGTGGAGGCGGTCGAGGGCGTCGCGGTCGAGGTCGACGCCGAGGCCGGGGCGGTCGGAGACGGTGACGTGGCCGCCGGTCAACGGCACGCGCTCGGTGAGCACGTCCTCGGCCTGCCACGGGTAGTGGGAGTCGCAGGCGTGGTGCAGGTTCGGCACGGTGGCCGCCACCTGGGTCATCGCGGCGAGGCTGATCCCGAGGTGGGTGTTGGAGTGCATGGACACCCCGACCCCGAAGGCCGCGCAGATCGCCGCGAGGTGCCCGGTGTTGCGCAGCCCGCCCCAGTAGTGGTGGTCGGAGAGCACCACCTGCACGGCGTCCCGGCCGAACGCCTCCTTGATCTCCCCGAACGTGGTCACGCACATGTTGGTGGCCAGCGGCACCCCGGTCCGCGCGGCCACCTCGGCCATGGCGTCGGTGCCCAGCACCGGGTCCTCCAAGTACTCCAGCAGGCCGCCGAGTTCGTCCGCCACCTTCAGCGCGGTCGGCACCGACCACGCCCCGTTGGGATCGAGCCGCAGCGGCCGCCCGGGGAACGCCTCGGCGAGGGCACGTACGGCCGCGGCCTCCTCCTCCGGCGCGAAGACCCCGCCCTTGAGCTTGAAAGAGGAGAACCCGTGCCGCTCGGACAGCGCACGGGCCTGCGCGACCACTCCGTCGGGGTCGAGCGCGGCACCCCACTCGTCCGCGTCCGACCCGGGATGCGCGGCCCACTTGTAGAAGAGGTAGGCGCTGTACTCGACGGAGTCCCGCAGCTTCCCGCCCAGCAGCGCGTGCACGGGCAGCCCGAGCGCCCGCCCCTGCGCGTCCAGGCAGGCGACCTCGAAGGCGGACAGCACGGACAGCCGGAGCTTGTCGGCGCTCTGCACCCCGCGCAGACCGCCCGCGTCGACCGCACCCCGTACCCGGCTCTCGTCCACCGCGAGGTCGAGCGAGAACAGCACGTTCACATCCGTGACCGAGCGTCCGACGAGCCTGTCGGCCAGCGGGCGGGCCAGCTCCAGGTACTTGGTGTCGCCGTAGGTCTCCCCGAGCCCGGTCGCCCCGCCCGCCGTGACCACCTCCACGATCAGCCGGGGGGTGTACGGCTGGTGCACGCCCTGGGTGTTGAGCAGCGGCGGGTCGGCCACCAGGACCGGGGTCAGCCGCACCTCGGTGACGGTCAGCTCCGGGATCACAGGGCGGCCCCCACGAGGCCGAGCCCGGCGGCGAGGAGGTCCTTGAGGGCGGCGAGGTCGGCGGGCGAGGGGCCGGTCAGGGGCGCCCGTACGGGCCCCACGCGCGCGCCCCTGAGCCGGGCCGCGGCCTTGACCAGGGAGACGGCGTATCCGGGCACCCGGTCGCGGAGTTCGACGAAGGGGACGTAGAAGCCGCGCAGCAGCCGGTCGGCCGTGTCGTCGTCCCCGGCGCGCAGCGCGGTGCGGAAGGCGCCGGCGATCTCGGGGGCGAAGGCGTGCACGGCGGAGGAGTACGCGGGCACGCCGACCGCGGTGTAGGCACGGGCCTGGACCTCGGCGGTGGCGGCACCGTTGAAGAACAGGAACTCCCCGGGCGCGGCCAGGGTGAGCCGCTGGAGGCGGTCGAGGTCGCCGTGCCCGTCCTTGAGCCCGATGACGTTCGGGATGCCGGCGATGTGCCGCAACGAGTCGACCGTGTAGGCCACTTGGTCCCGCTGGTACGCGATGAGCGGGAGCCGGGTGCGGGCGGCGAGGTGGGCGAGCTGGGCGACGAGCCCCTCCTGCGGGGCGGCGACGAGATAGTGCGGCAGCACCAGCAGGGCGTCCGCCCCGGCCTCCTCCGCGATCCGGGCGAAGCGCGCGGCCTGCGCCCAGCCGTAGCCGGTACCGGCGACGACGGGGACCCGCCCCGCCGCCTCTTCGACGGCGACGGTGACGACCTGGCGGTACTCGTCCTCGTCCAGGGAGAAGAACTCCCCGGTGCCGCAGGCGGGGAAGAGGGCGCCGGGGGCGGCGGCGAGGCGGTCGGCCACATGGGCGCGGCAGCCCTCGCGGTCGAGGGTGCCGTCCTCGTGGAAGGCGGTGAGCGGGAAGGAGAGCACGCCCGCCGCCATCCCCTCCCGCAGCCGCCGGGCCACGTCCTGCGGAGCGCCGCTCACCCGCACCATCTCCTCTTGTGAATACCGTCCACGTATGAGAACAGAGGCTAGGTACACGTACCGAGGCCGTCAATGGGGCGACGGGCGGGGCGGGTTGCGCACGGACGGAGGGAGCAGCGGGGAGTGCGCGGAAGCAGGCGGGCGCGGAGCGGGGGCGCGCAGCAAAGAGCCCCACCCCGCTCGGAAGCGGGATGGGGCTCTGTTCGGAGCGCCGGGCAGGCCTTGCACCTGCATTTCCCCGCAGGAAGCGGGGCGTCTTTCCTTGGACCACCAACGCACTGTCCGC
>NZ_WWKH01000829.1:0-2944 GCF_009865595.1 Streptomyces sp. SID1328
CGGGGCCGCGCGGGTCGCGGCCGGGATGCTCGCCGCGGTCACCGAGCTGCACCACGGCGAGGAGGGGCTGCTCGCGCTCAACCTGGCCTCCGCGCGCCGCTATCCCCAGTTCGCCGCCGAGCTGGCCGAGGCCACCGGCCACGACCTGGGCTACCGCCGCTCGGGCACGCTGGCCGTCGCCTTCGACACCGACGACCGCGCCCAGCTCCGCGAGGTGCACGAGCTGCAGCTCCGGTGCGGGCTGGACTCCCAGTGGCTGTCCGGGCGGGAGTGCCGACGGCTGGAACCGATGCTGGCGCCCGG
Organism: Streptomyces sp. SID1328; assembly: GCF_009865595.1. Taxonomy (NCBI): domain Bacteria; kingdom Bacillati; phylum Actinomycetota; class Actinomycetes; order Kitasatosporales; family Streptomycetaceae; genus Streptomyces; species Streptomyces sp. SID1328. Next base: position 304 of record NZ_WWKH01000829.1, read on the forward strand.
TGTGCGCGGCGGGCTGCGGGCCGACGGGGACCATCAGATCGATCCCCGGCGGCTGGCGGCCGCGCTGCTCGCCGCCTGCGAGCGGGCCGGGGTGGCCTTCCACCGCACGTGGGCCGCCCGGCTCGACACCGCCGGGGACCGGGCCACCGGGATCACCACGGCGGACGGCACCCCCCTGGCCGCCGGTCAGGTGGTGCTGGCGGGCGGCAGCCTGAGCAGGCGGCTTCAGGGCGTGCCCGACGCGCTCGTACCGCCGGTGCGCCCGGTGAAGGGACAGGTGCTGCGGCTGACCGTGCCGCCCCCGTACCGGCCGTTCCTCAGCCGCACCGTGCGGGCCGTGGTGCGCGGCGGGCCGGTGTACCTGGTGCCGCGCGAGAACGGCGAGCTGGTGATCGGTGCGACCACCGAGGAGCTGGGGTACGACACCACGGTCACCGCGGGCGGGGTGTACGAGCTGCTGCGCGACGCCCATGAGCTGGTGCCCGGCATCACCGAGCTGCCGCTCACCGAGACCCTGGCCGGACTGCGCCCCGGCTCCCCCGACAACGCCCCGCTGCTCGGCCCCTCCGGCCTCGACGGCCTGCTGCTGGCCACCGGGCACCACCGCAACGGCGTGCTGCTCACGCCCGTCACCGGGGACGTCATGGCCGACGTGCTGTGCGGCGCGGGCCTGCCCGAGGTGGCCCGCCCGTTCTCGCCGCGCCGCTTCGCCGCCCCCTCCCCCACTCTGGAGCACTCCGTATGAACATCTCCGTCAACGGCGAGCGCCGCGAGGTGGCGCCCGGCACCGCCCTGGACGCCGTCGTACGCGTCCTCACCCCGGCGCCCTCCGGAGTGGCCGCCGCCGTCAACGAGACCGTGGTCCCGCGCACCAGGTGGGCCGAGACCGGCCTCGCCGAGGGCGACCGGGTCGAGGTTCTCACCGCCGTGCAGGGAGGCTGACCATGACCACCGATCCCCTGGTCCTCGGCGACCTGGCCCTGGACTCCCGGCTGATCATGGGCACCGGCGGCGCCCCCAGCCTGGACGTGCTGGAGCGCTCGCTGATCGCGTCCGGCACCGAGCTGACCACGGTGGCGATGCGCCGGGTGGACCCCGGCGCGCACGGCTCGGTGCTGTCGGTGCTGGAGAAGCTCGGCATCCGTGTCCTGCCCAACACCGCGGGCTGCTTCACCGCCGGAGAGGCGGTGCTGACCGCCCGGCTGGCCCGCGAGGCGCTCGGCACCGACCTGGTGAAGCTGGAGGTGGTGGCCGACGAGCGGACCCTGCTGCCGGACCCGGTGGAGACGCTGGACGCGGCCGAGACGCTGGTCGACGACGGCTTCACGGTACTGCCGTACACCAACGACGACCCGGTGCTGGCCCGCAGGCTGCAGGACGTGGGGTGCGCGGCCGTGATGCCGCTGGGCTCCCCGATCGGCTCCGGGCTCGGCATCCGCAACCCGCACAACTTCGAGCTGATCATGGAGCAGTCGTACGTCCCGGTGATCCTGGACGCCGGTGCCGGTACGGCCTCCGACGTGGCGCTGGCGATGGAGCTGGGGTGCGCCGGTGTGATGCTCGCCTCGGCCGTCACCCGTGCGCAGGACCCCGAGACGATGGCCTCCGCCATGCGGTACGCCGTGCACGCCGGGCACCTGGCGCGGCGGGCCGGACGCATCCCGCGCCGCCATTTCGCGCGGGCGTCCTCCCCCGCCGAGGGGCGCGCGGACCTCGACCCCGAGCGCCCGGCGTTCACCTCGCGAGACGGTCACAGCTCTGCTGCAGCCGCTCACCCGGACGGCGCAGCGGGAGCCACCTCCGCGCACCCCTCGTAGACTCGCCCGCGTGGATATGACGCTTCAGGACCCCCTCCTCGGCCAGGTGCTCGACGGCCGCTATCGCGTCGAGGCGCGGATCGCCGTCGGCGGGATGGCGACCGTGTACCGGGCCCTGGACATCCGGCTGGACCGGGTCCTGGCGCTCAAGGTGATGCATCCGGCGCTGGCCGCCGACGGCGCCTTCGTGGACCGGTTCATCCGCGAGGCCAAGTCGGTCGCCCGCCTGTCCCACCCCAATGTGGTGCAGGTCTTCGACCAGGGCACCGACGGGGGTTACGTCTACCTCGCGATGGAGTACGTCGCCGGGTGCACCCTGCGTGACGTGCTGCGCGAGCGGGGCGCGCTGCAGCCGAGGGCGGCCCTGGACATCGTGGAGCCGGTGCTCGCCGCGCTGGGCGCCGCGCACCGGGCCGGGTTCGTGCACCGTGACATGAAGCCGGAGAACGTGCTGATCGGGGACGACGGCCGGGTCAAGGTCGCCGACTTCGGTCTGGTGCGCGCGGTCGACACGGTCACCAGCACCACCGGCTCGGTCCTCGGCACCGTCTCCTACCTGGCCCCGGAGCAGATCGAGCAGGGCACCGCCGACCCCCGCGTGGACGTGTACGCCTGCGGTGTCGTGCTCTACGAGATGCTGACCGGCGCCAAGCCGCACTCCGGGGACTCCCCCGCCCAGGTCATCTACAAGCACCTGAACGACGACGTGCCCCCGCCCTCGGCGCTGGCGCCGGGGCTGGCCCCCGAGCTGGACGGGCTGGTGGCCGCCGCCACCGCCCGCACCCCGGCCCTGCGCCCCGCGGACGCGGCCGCGCTGCTCGGCG
>NZ_WWKH01000084.1:0-9853 GCF_009865595.1 Streptomyces sp. SID1328
CCCTGGAGGTAGGGCTGCTGGTCGACGGCGAACTCGATGGTGCCCTTCTTGACGGCGCCGGTGAGGTCCTTGTTGAGGTCGAAGGTGGCGACCTTGGCCTTGCCGCCCGCGTCGGCGACGGACTGCACGGCGGTCAGCGCGAAGGGGGCGCCGAGGGTGACGACATGGTCGAGGGAGCTGTCCTGCTTCAGCTTGGCGGTGATGGTGGACTGCACGGAGGGCCGGTCGGTGCCGTTGACGTACAGCGTCTCGGTCTTGCCGGAGAAGGTCTTCTTCACCCCGTCGCAGCGCTGGGTGAGACCGACGTTGCCCTGCTCGTGGATCACGCAGACGATCCTCTTGGCGCCGACCTCGTTCAGCTTCTTGCCGAGCGCCTCGCCCGCGACGCTCTCGTCCTGCCCGAAGAACTGGAGCAGTCCGAGCTTCTTCCAGTCGCTGAGCCCGGAGTTGAGGCCCACCACGGGTATCTTCGCCAGGTTCGCCCTGGCGATGACGTCCTTCATCGCGCCGGGCTTGGCCAGGGTGAGCGCGATGCCGTCCACCTTCTGGTCGACGGCGTTCTGCACATAGTTGGCCTGGGTGCCGGCGCTGGGGTCGGCGGAGTAGATGAGTTTGATGTTGTCCTTGGCGGCGGCGGCCTCGGCGCCCTTGCGGACGATGTCCCAGAAGGTGTCGCCGGGCGCCTGGTGGGTGACCAGGGCGACCGTCATCCGGGGAGTGCCGGCCTTGCCGGCCGGCGTCCCCGACCCCCCCTCCGCCGCCTTCTTCCCGCCGGAGTCGCTGGAGCAGCCGGCGAGGGTGAGGGCCGCGGCGGCGGCCACCGCGACGACAGGGGCCAGTCGGCGCGAGTGCGAGCGAGAAGAGCGGTCCATCTGTCCTGCACCTCACTGTGCTGGGGAGGGTGAGCGCTGTTGCGTCGGGACGGGATACAAGCCCCTGCCGGGTCCGGTGTCAATGGTTTGTCCAGACATGACGGCCGGGGCCGGCCCGGTCGTCGGCACAAAGGGGTATTTCCCCGGTCAGCCGGTGAGAGCGGCGAGTTCACCGAGGACGCGGGCCGCCGGTGCCGGGTCGACCAGCCACTTCAGATGGCTGCCCGCGAGCGTGCGTACGTCGTAGGGGTTGTCCGGGGTCAGCGCGTCGCCCTCGCGGATGAGCCGGTCCTGGAGGGCTAGCGGCAGGCTCGCGTCGTCGGCGAGGCGGACGTAGGTCTTCGGTACGCGGCCCCAGGTCTCCGCCCGGGCGCAGTCGGCCGGGGTGCCCGTGTCCAGGCTCTCGTCGGGCTGGAAGGTGCTGAGGAAGACGAGGAACTCGTCGTCGGTGCCGTCCGCGAGGAAGGCGGCCTTGAACGCGGCGAGGGCTTCCGGGTCCGCGGTGCGGAAGTTGACGCGGAGCAGACCCAGTTCGGCCGGGTTGCCGACCAGGGCGCGGGCGAGCGAGGCGGGGTCGACCGTCGCCATCTCCGGCTCGGCGTAGTACTGGCCGGCCTCCAGCTCGACCGGCGCCCAGGCCGAGACGTACACCAGCCGGTCGATCAGGTCCGGCCGTGCGTTGGCGGCGGCGGTTGCCGTGATGCCGCCCCGGCTGTGCGCGACGAGAAGGACGGGACCGTTCGCCTTGGCCCGCTCCAGCACCCGGATCAGGTGGGCCACGTTGTCGGCGAGCGTGATGCCTTTGATCGCACCGGGCGCGGCGGCGAGTCCTTCGGGGTCCTGCGGTGCCTGGTAGGCGTGCGTACAGGTGGCGGCGAAACCGTGGCCGGGCAGGTCGACGGCGACCGAGCGGTGCCCGAGCAGGCCCAGCTCGGCCTGGAGCGGCGCGAAGGAGAAGGAGTTGGCGAAGGCGCCATGCACCAGTACGAACGTCGGCTGCACCGTCTGATCACTCCTGCCCGCGAGACCGGTCATCCAGGGGCCACCGTACGCAGCCGAAGATCACCGACACCAGCGGTAGGAGATGCTCCGCTTGTGCGGGTGGCGGGTGAGCGGAAGCCCGGCGGCCCCTGGGGGGAGGCCGCCGGGTCCGGGGTGGATCAGCCTTCGGCGCGGCGCCGCCGTCCGGCCATCACGGCGTAGACCAGGATGCCGACGAACAGGAACAGCACGCCCTGGTAGACCGCCGCGTATCCGGCGCCCGCGACCAGCCAGATGGAGAAGCCCGCGGCGACGGCGGCGATCACCGCGTCGCGCACCAGCCGCCGGCCGTCGACCTCGTCGCGGCGGCCGGAGGCGAGGTGGTGGAGCTGCGCGGCTGTGGCCAGCAGGTACGGCACGGTCGCGGTGAAGGTGGTGACCAGCACCAGGACCTCGAAGACGTGCGCCGAGCCCGCCATGAAGTTGTAGACGGTCAGCAGCGAGGAGAGGACGACCGTCACACCGACGCCCACGGTCGGCACCCCGCGCCGGCGCCGGGTGAAGGCGGCCGGGAAGAGCCCGTCGCGCGCGGCGGCGTACGGGGTCTGGGCGCTGAGCAGGGTCCAGCCGTTGAGGCAGCCGGTCATCGAGACCAGCGCGGCCAGCGCCACGGCCCAGCCGCCCCAGGTGCCGCCGAACATGGAGTTCACGGCGTCGGAGAAGGGCGCGGTCGACTTGACCAGGCTGTTGTGGGCGACGGTGCCGAAGACGGAGACCGTGCCGAGCAGGTAGACGAGCGCGGCGCCAGCGGTGCCGATCACGGTGGCCCGGCCGACGTTGCGACGGGCGTCGCGGACCTCGCCCGCGCTGACGGCGGCGGACTCCACGCCGAGGTAGGAGTACAGCAGCAGCGCGGCGGACGCGGAGATCGCGCCGATCGGGCTGCCGCCGCCCGCGTTGAACGGCCCCAGCTTGTCCGGGTCGAAGAAGAACAGCCCGCCGACCGCCACGAGCAGCAGCGGTACGAACTTCAGCACCGTGGAGACGAGCTGCACGGCGCCCACCCAGCGGGTGCCGGCGAAGTTGGCGAGGGCCGGGAGCCACTGGATGACCAGGGCCGCCAGGCATGCGGTCCAGCGGTGGTGGCTGACCGGGATCAGTACGTCGAGGTAGCCGACGGCGGCGACGGCGAGCGCGGCGTTGGACACCCAGGTGGTGATCCAGTAGGCCCAGGCCGCGAGGAACCCGGCGAAGTCGCCGAACGCCTCGCGGGCGTAGACGTAGGGCCCGCCGGTGCGCGGGTCGCGCTGGGCGAGCCGGCCGAAGACCAGGGCGAGCGTGATGGCGCCGACCGTGAGGACACCGAGGGCGACCAGGCTGACCGTGCCGTAGGGGGCGACGGAGGCGGGGAGCAGGAAGATGCCTCCGCCGATGATGTTGCCCATGACCAGGGCGGTCGCGACGGGCAGCCCGAAGCGGCGGGCGTGCTTGGTCGCGTTGCCGCCCGGTTCCTCGGCCGGGGCGCCGAGGGGGCCCGTCGCCGGAGCCGGCGGCGGAGCGGTCCCGGTGACCTGCATGGGGGGGTTACCTCTCGCGGAACTGGCCGTGACCGGCACAGAGGGGGGACGGGCGGTGACCTGGCTCACGAGAGAAGGCCAGGTGAACGGCCTTCCCGGGGCACCGGGCCAGACCCAATGGTCGGGGATGCCCCGAGTCGCCGCCAAATCGCCGCTTCTTGTCCCGTCCCGTCCACGTGATCACGCAAAAACCGCGCTTACCGGGGCTTGACACCGACAGATGTTCACCCATTCCGGCGACCCCCGCAGCCCGCCTCAGGCCCGCCTCGGACCCCCTCTCAGGTCGCCGTCGCCGCGGCCGCCGCCCGGCCCGCCTGGCGCCCGGAGAAGAGGCAGCCGCCGAGGAAGGTGCCCTCCAGCGAGCGATAGCCGTGCACTCCTCCGCCGCCGAAGCCCGCGACCTCCCCGGCCGCGTACAGCCCCGGCACGGGTTCCCCGGAGGCGCCGAGCACGCGCCCGGAGAGGTCGGTCTGGAGCCCGCCGAGGGTCTTGCGGGTGAGCACGTTGAGCCGTACGGCGATCAGCGGGCCGGCCGACGGGTCGAGGATCCTGTGCGCGGGCGCGGTCCGGCTGAGCGAGTCCCCGATGTAGGAGAGGGCATTGCGTATGCCCATGACCTGCACGTCCTTGGTGTACGGGTTGTCCATCTCCCGGTCGCGTGCCTCGATCTGCGCCTTCAGCCGGGCCAGGTCGATCAGGTTGTCGCCGGTCAGTTTGTTCATCCCGGCCACCAGCTCGGACAGTGTGGTGGCGACCACGAAGTCGGCGCCGTTCTTCTTGAACTTCTCGATCGGCTCGGGCGTCTGCCAGATGCGGGAGAGGAGCTGCCAGACGTTCTTGTTGGTGAGGTCCGGGTTCTGCTCCGAGCCGGAGAGCGCGAACTCCTTGGCGATGATCTTCTGGGTGGTCACGAACCACGAGTAGTCGTAGCCGGACGCGGTGATCGAGCCGAGGGTGTGCAGGGTGTCGTAACCGGGGATGTCGGGGGTGCCGAACCGCTTGCCTGTGGCGTCGAACCACATGGAGGACGGTCCGGGCAGGATGCGGATGCCATGGCCGGGCCAGATGGGGTCGTAGTTGCGCAGGCCCTCGGTGTAGTGCCACATCCGGTCGGGGTTGACGATGCGGCCGCCCGCCCGCTCGGTGATGGCGAGCATGCGCCCGTCCACATGCGCGGGCACTCCGGTGACCATGGTCTTGGGCGGTGTGCCGAGCCGCGCGGGCCAGTTCTGGCGTACGAGGTCGTGGTTGGCGCCGATGCCTCCGGAGGTGACGACCACGACGGGCGCACGCAGCTCGAACTCGCCGATCACGGTGCGGGAGCTGGGCTTGCCGCGGGCCGCACTGCTGGGTTCGAGGACGGCACCGCGTACGCCGGTCACGGTGCCGCCCGTGGTGACGATGCCGTCGACGCGGTGCCGGAATCTGAAGCCGACCTTCCCGGCCGCCACCGCCGCCCGCACTTTCTTCTCGAACGGCTCGACGACGGCCGGACCGGTGCCCCAGGTGACATGGAAGCGCGGCACCGAGTTGCCGTGCCCGTCCGCGAGGCCCCCGCCGCGCTCGGCCCAGCCGACGATCGGGAACCACTGCACACCCAGCCCGGCGAGCCAGGACCGCTTCTCCCCGGCCGCGAAGTCGACGTACGCCTCGGCCCACTTGTACGCCCAGTGGTCCTGGCCCGCCGGGTCGGCCACGCCCCGGTCGAACCCGGCGCTGCCCAGCCAGTCCTGCCAGGCGAGGTCGTGGGTGTCCTTGACGCCCATCAGCCGCTGCTCCTCGGAGTCGACGAAGAACAGCCCGCCGAACGACCAGAACGCCTGTCCGCCGAGACTCGCCTCCGGCTCCTGGTCCAGCAGCAGCACCTTCCGTCCGGCGGCGGCCAGTTCGGCCGTGGCGACCAGCCCGGCGAGACCGTGTCCGACGACGATGGCGTCCGCGTCCTGCGACTCCCCGGCGAAGGCCGGGAAGGCATGGGCGGCCAGTGCTGCCCCGGCGAGCATCCCACCGGTGACGGTGAGGGCGCGGCGACGGGTGATCCCTGCGGGAGCGATGGGGTGGTCCATGGCTGCCTTTCGTCAAAGGGGTACCGGCGGTGCGGGGTGACGAACGAAGGCTGCCGAGGCAGGGAGGAGGTGCTGACGATCGCCGTCGGCAGGTGTTACCGACGGTAGCCCAGGGGGTGCGGGGCGACCAGAGTCGTGCTCCAACTCTGTTGTCTCATAGGCGAGTTACGGCCTGGCGGGTGGGTTGGAGGCGCTTGAGCAGCCCGCGAGCACGGCGAGCAGGGCGGGAATCGCGGCCCGGCCCGCGACCTCGTCGTACGGGACGGCCTCGCGCACCTCGTCGTCCGACCAGGCGTCCGGCAGGGGATTGCCGGGGAGTTGGGCGGTGCCGGCCACCTTGAGCAGGGTCAGGCAGAGCGTGCTGCACAGGGCCAGCGCTCAGCGGTGACGGTGAGCAGCCACGTCGCCGCGCGGGGATGCGGCCGCTGTTCGGCCAGCCGGGCGACCGGCCATGCCGTCAGGGGGAGCACCAGCGGCAGCAGGACGAACAGGCCCATCGATCTCTCAGCCTTCTCCGTCCGGGCCCGGCTCGCCCAGCAGGTGCCGCAGGAGCCGTTCGTCGTCCGGTTCGAGGGAGGTGACGAAGCGGGACAGCACCGCCTCGCGGTCGCTCTCGCCGTCCAGCACCTTGCGCATCCGGTGCGCGGCGAGGCCGGCCTGGTCGGAGACCGGGGTCCACACGAAGGAGCGGCCTGCGCGTTCGCGGGTGACGGCGCCCTTGGCCAGAAGACGGGTGAGGATGGTGACGACGGTGGTGTAGGCGAGGTCGCCGCCGAGGTGTTCCTGTACCCATCCGGCGGACGCGGGCACGCGGGCCTCGCGCAGGGCGGAGAGCACCAGCCCCTCCAGCTCGCCCTGTCCCCGTCGCCGGGTACGCCGCTTGTCGTTCACGCCCACTCCTTTCCCTTCCGCGGTGGGTAGACCGTAGGCCGCCGGCGGGCCGGCTCAGCTCCGTTCGTCGCGGGGCAGGACGGTGCCCTCGATGACGGGACCCGTGGTGGGCGGGGCGTCCTGGCTGCGCAGGGCGCGGGCCTCGCTCTTGAAGATCCGGGTGGCCTGGCCGGCCGAGCGGACGAGTCCGGGCAGCTTCCGTACGCCGAGGAGGGCGATCAACACGACGAGGAGCAGGGCGACTTCACTCAGGCCGAACATCGGGGGCGGTTCCTCCCAGCGGGGGTGGTGGGCGGGACCGGCCGGCCCCGCCCGCCATCATTGTCTACATTGCTGTAGAAGTCTCCTGCAGAGCCCCGCCGGGAACGGCGGCAGGGCCCGGCGGTCGCTCCCCCGGACCGCCGGGCCCTGCCCTCTTGCGCCTCCCTGCGGAAGCCCCGCTCAGTGCCCCGAGCCGTGCCCGCCGTAGTGGCCGCTGATCTGGTCCCGGTACGCCGGGTCGCCCAGATGCTTGTCCTTGTCGAACTCGGGCGCGTCCTTGATCTGGTCCTTGGTCCGCGCCACGTGCAGCGTCCGCTCCTCGTGGTCGATCCCGGTGATCGTCCCGGCCGGCAGCAGGACCTCCTTGCCGAAGATCCACACCCCGGTGTCCACGACGATGTACTGCTCCCCCACGTCGTTCGAGTGCTTGTCCACCTTGCCGATGTGCCCGTCGAGCGCCTCGACCTTGTAACCGCTCAGATCCGCGTCCGGCGTGTGCCCAGCGGTCGGGCCGTAGCTCCAGATGTTCTCGGCGGTCATAGACGACACCTCCATACTCCCGCCCCAGGAGGTGGATGCGGTCCACATCCCTTCTCCCCCCAGGGGCTCAACGGGCGGGTGTCCGGCCGGGCGCCAGGCAAACCCACCGCCCCTCTTCTGGGGGTACACCACCAACGGCAACGGGACACCTCCCGCAAGCGGGAGCAGGCCGGGCGGGGAGTGCCGGTTCACCAGGTCACGGGCAGCTCCAGGGGGAACCGCCGGATCGTCTCGGTGTCCCAGCGCACTTCCTCCGGCGGCACGGCCAGCCGCAGTCCGGGGAAGCGCTCAAGGAGCCGCCCGATGGCCACTTCGAGTTCCGCCATGGCCAGGGGTACGGCGATGCAGCGGTGTCCGCCCCAGCCGAATGTCATGTGCGGACGGCTGGGCCGGTGGATGTCGATGACGTCCGGGTTCGGATAGCGCTCCGGATCGCGGTTGGCCGCGAGGTACGACACGTGGACGAAGTCTCCCGCCCGGATCTGCGCGCCGCCCAGTTCCAGGTCCTCGAGAGCCAGCCGGGGGATACCGACGCCGTTGCGGAACGGGATGTAGCGGAGCATCTCGTTCAGTACGTCGGTCAGGTCCTCGGGCCGGTGCCTGAGGTGGTCCGCCAGTTCGGGGCGGGTGAGGAGCAGGTAGACGATGTTGCTGATCTGGCAGGTCGCCGTGTCCTGCCCACTGAGTGCCAGGGTCAGGGCGGTGACCGCCAGTTCCCGGTCGTTGAGGCAGTCCTCACCGTCCCGCGCTTCGGCCATCAGGCTGATGAGGTCCTCGCCCGGTGACTTCCTGCGCTGCTGGACGAGTTCACCGAAGTAGGACGTGAGGTCGGCCTTGGCCGCCACAGCGGCCTCCTTGGTGCCGGCGCCGACGGCCAGCAGCCGGCGCACGGAATCCTGCATGCGCGCCCAGTCCTCGCGCGGGACGCCGAGAAGGTCCATGACGGTGTGCTGGGGAAGCGTGTCGGACAGCATCTCCACCACGTCGGCCGGCGGACCGTGCTCCTCCATCTCGTCCAGCAGGCTGTCCGCGAGCCGGACGATCCGGGGCCGCATGTCATCGGCCCGCTGCTGGGTGAACGCCTGCGAGGCCAGTTGGCGGACACGGCTGCTGTGCGGCGGGTCCATGACGTTGATCGACTCGGGCGAGACGATGGGCTCCGGCGTGAGCCGTGGGTAGTCGTGGGCGATGATGCCCGCCCGGCTCAGCCGGGGGTCCGTGGTCACCCTTTTGACAGCCTCGAAGCCGGTGACGATCCAGGCGTCGGAGTCGCCGTAGGGAAGTCTGATGCGGGCCGGGGTGTCCCGTCGCATCAGGTCGGCAAGCGCGGGATCGAACTCAAGCGCCTCGCTGAAATCGAACGGGCACTCGACGGCCCTTTTGTCGCTGGGCACCAGGGGGCTCCTCCGAGCTCGGAACGGGTTGGGAACGGTGGCGTCCACTGCGTGACGGGTCCGTAGGCGATACGCACGGTCACCGGGAGCCCGTTGATTACGCAGAGTAGGCGCGATCCGAGTGTGGCCGGGTGCCAGGGAACTCCGAAGCCGCCACGCCACGCTGATGTGCCAGGTTCTGCCGGACGGCCCCGTGTCGTGCGTCAGGACGGACCATCTGCCCGAAGGGCTCCGCGTCCCCGGCACACCCCTCCCGTTGGCTGAGCCGCCCAAGTCCGTCCGAACGCCGGTGTGCGGTCGAGTCAGCTCCCTCCCTCACCCTCGTCCCGCTTCTCCGGCGTATCCACCTCCGCCCAGATCGTCTTCCCGCCCCCGTTCTCATACCGGGTCCCCCACCGATCCGCGAGCTGCGAGACGATGAACAGACCCCGCCCGCCCTCGTCCCCTTCTTGCGCGTGTCGCAGCAGCGGTGCGTTGCCGCCTGTGTCCGAGACCTCGATCGTCAGGGCCTGGTCGAAGATGAGGCGGAGGCGGGCCGGTGGTGAGCCGTGACGGACGGCGTTGCCCGCGAACTCGCTGACGATGAGCTGGCCGTTGAAGCGGATGTCCTCGCCCAGCCCCCATTCGCGCAAGTGCTGCTCGCAGCAGGCACGGGCGGCCTCGGCGGCATGGGGGCCGTCGGGGAGGGCCAGGGTGGCGACGCGTTCGCGGGGGAAGGCCGTGACCCGGCAGACGAGTACCTGCGCCTCGATCGCGCGCGGGTGGGAGGTGAGCAGGTCGGACAGTTCGTCGCAGAGGGCCCGTGGGTCCACGCCGTCGGAGTCGGGGAGCCGGTCCAGCGCCCGGCGCAGCAGGCCGGGTACCTCGGCGGGGTCCTCGGTGAGGCCGGAGGTGTGCAGGATCAGCAGCGACTGGGGCGGGACGGCGGCGGTGACGGACGGGATCGGTTCGGCCGGACCGCCGAGGGGCGGCCCCTCGGGCGTGGTGATGGTGTCGATCGTGCCGTCGGGACGCACGAGCAGGACCTCGGGCCCGCCGGCCCGCGCCACCGTGACCTCGCACGACAAGGGGTCCCACTCGGCGTAGGTGCACCCGGCACGCAGGTGCCCGGCCTCCTGCTGGGCCGCGCCCCGGTCGCGGGCCAGCGTGGCGGTCGTACGGCTCAGCCGCGCCAGCAGCTCCCCCGGCTGGAGGTCGAGCGTGGCGAGAGAACGTCCGGCCGTCCGCAGCTCACCCATGGTGGTGGCCGTCCGTACGCCGAACCCGGTGAC
>NZ_WWKH01000830.1:0-3312 GCF_009865595.1 Streptomyces sp. SID1328
CGATGGACGCGGGCAACATCCTCAAGCCCGCCCTGGCCCGCGGCGAGCTGCACATCGTCGGCGCGACCACACTGGAGGAGTTCCGGCGGATCGAGAAGGACGCGGCGCTGGCCCGCCGGTTCCAGCCGATCCAGGTGCCGGAGCCGTCCGTCGAGGACGCGCTGGAGATCCTGCGCGGGCTGCGCGACCGTTACGAGGCCCACCACCAGGTCCGCTACACGGACGAGGCGCTGGCGGCGGCCGTGGAGCTGTCCGACCGCTATCTCACCGACCGGCGGCTGCCCGACAAGGCGATCGACCTGATCGACCAGGCGGGCGCGCGGGTGCGGCTCGGCGCCCGGACCAAGGGCGCGGACGTGCGCGCGCTGGAGCGCGAGGCCGAGCAACTGGTCCGGGACAAGGACCAGGCGGTGGCGGACGAACAGTACGAGCAGGCGACCCAGTTGCGGGACCGTATCGCCGACATCCAGCGGCGGATCTCGGAGGCGACCGACGACGGGGAGGTCGTCGAGGGGCAGAACCTCGAGGTGACGGCGGAGGCCATCGCCGAGGTGGTGTCCCGGCAGACCGGGGTGCCGGTGAGCCGGCTGACCCAGGAGGAGAAGGAGCGCCTGCTCGGCCTGGAGGAGCATCTGCACGAGCGGGTGGTCGGCCAGGACGAGGCGGTCAACGTGGTCGCGGACGCCGTACTGCGTTCCCGCGCGGGGCTGTCCAGCCCGGACCGGCCGATCGGCAGCTTCCTGTTCCTCGGTCCGACCGGGGTCGGCAAGACCGAACTGGCCCGCGCTCTCGCGGAGTCGCTGTTCGGCAGCGAGGACCGCATGGTGCGGCTCGACATGAGCGAGTACCAGGAGCGGCACACCGTCTCCCGGCTGGTCGGGGCGCCGCCCGGTTACGTCGGCCACGAGGAGGCGGGCCAGCTCACCGAGGTGGTGCGCCGGAACCCGTACTCGCTGCTGCTTCTGGACGAGGTGGAGAAGGCGCACCCGGACGTCTTCAACATCCTGCTCCAGGTGCTGGACGACGGGCGGCTCACCGACGCCCAGGGGCGGACGGTGGACTTCACCAACACGGTCATCGTGATGACCAGCAACCTGGGTTCGGACGTCATCACCCGGCGCGGTGCCGGGATCGGGTTCGGTCCCGGTGGCGCGGACGCGGACGAGGAGGCGCGGCGGGAGCAGGTCCTGCGGCCGCTGCGGGAGCACTTCCGGCCGGAGTTCCTCAACCGGATCGACGAGATCGTGGTGTTCCGCCAGCTCACGCCGGATCAACTGCGCCGGATCACCGACCTGTTGCTCAACGGCACCCGCGAACTGTCCAGCGCGCGGGGCGTGAGCGTGGAGTTCACCGACGCGGCCGTGGACTGGCTGGCGGAGCGCGGGCATCAGCCGGAGTACGGTGCCCGTCCGCTGCGCCGCACGATCCAGCGTGAGGTGGACAACCAGCTGTCGCGGCTGCTGCTGAACGGCACGGTGGGCGAGGGCGGCGAGGTGACGGTCGATGTGGCGGACGAGCGGCTCGACTTCCGGGTCCAGGGCCAGGAGGCCCAGCCGGCCGAGAGGCAGCGCGAGGGCGCCTGAGGCCCCTTGAGGCTTCAGGCGCCCGCGGGGTCCGTCAGCCCGTCGGGGTCACCACCATGGCCGAGCCGCCGCCGCGCCGGGTCGTCTCGGCGGCGGCCAGCCACTTGCCGTCCGGCAGCCGTTGGACGCCGGTCGCGGCGCCGATCTCGGGATTGAGCTTGAAGCTGTGCCCGAGCTGTTCCAGCCGGTCCCGCAACGCGCTGTCGTACAGGGCGGGTTCGAGTTCCGTCTGGGCGGCGTTGCGCTGGCTGGCGCGGGGCGCCGCGATGGCGTCGACCAGCGGGAGCCCCCGGTCGAGGAACTCGGTGAGGGTCTGGAGCACGGTGGTGATGATGGTGGCGCCGCCGGGCGAACCGAGCGCCACCACGGGCCGGTTGTGCCGGTCCAGGACGATGGTCGGGGAGATCGAGGAGCGCGGGCGCTTGCCGGGGCCGGGCAGGTTGGGATCGGGGACGCCGGGGCTCGCGGGGGCGAAGGAGAAGTCGGTCAGCTCGTTGTTGAGCAGGAAGCCCCGGCCGGGCACGGTGATGCCGCTGCCGCCGGTCTGCTCGATGGTGAGCGTGTAGGAGACGACGTTGCCCCACTTGTCGGAGACGGTGAGGTGGGTGGTGTTCTCGCCCTCGTACGTGGTCGGCGCGGCCTTGCCCTTGGTCGCGCAGGCCGCCGGGTGGCGCGGGTCGCCGGGGGCGAGCGGGCTGGTCAGGACGGCGTCGTCCTTGATCAGGCAGGCCCGCGAGTCGGCGAACCGCTGCGAGAGCAGCTGCTCGGTGGGTACGTCCTCGAAGGCGGGGTCCCCGACCCAGCGGCCCCGGTCGGCGAACGCGATCCGGCTCGCCTCGATGTACCGGTGCAGGTACTGGGTCTCGCTGGCCTTGGCGAGGTCGCTCCTCTCCAGGATGTTGAGCGCCTCGCCCACGGTGGTGCCGCCGGATGAGGAGGGTGCGATGGAGTACACCTTCAGACCGCGGTACGAGGTGTCGGTGGGTCGCTGGAGTTTGGCGCGGTAGCCCGACAGGTCCTTGGCGGTCAGCTTGCCCGGGCGGGCGTTCCAGCCGGAGGAGGGGTCGACCGGGGGCTTGTTGACGGTGGCGACGATGTCCCGTCCGAGGTCGCCCCGGTAGACGGCGTCGGCGCCCTTGCGGCCCAGCTCCTGGTAGGTCTTGGCCAGGTCGGGATTCTTCAGGGTGGAGCCGACCACCGGGAGTTTACCCCCGGGCAGGAACAGCCGTGCGGTGTCCGGGAAGTAGCGGAACCGGGTCTCGTTGGCGGCGGTCTGGGAGCGGAAGGTGTCGTCCACGGTGAAGCCGTCGCGGGCGATCCGCTCGGCCGGCCGCAGCACCCGGGCGAGGCTGTTGGTGCCCCAACTGCGCAGCGCCGTCTGCCAGGTGGCGGGCGTACCCGGTGTGCCGACGCTCAGTCCGCTGCTGACGGCGTCCGCGAAGGCCAGCGGCTTGCCGTTCTCCAGGAACAGGTCGGAGCGGGCACTGAGCGGGGCGGTCTCGCGGCCGTCGATGGTGTGCACGGTGCGGGACTTGGCGTCGTAGTAGACGAAGTAGCCGCCTCCGCCGACGCCCGCCGAGTACGGCTCCGTGACGCCCAGCGCGGCGGCGGTGGCCACGGCCGCGTCGACCGCGTTGCCGCCGTTGCGCAGCACCTCGATACCGGCCGCGCTGGCGTCGGCGTCCACGCTGGAGACCGCGCCCCCGTAGCCGACCGCCACGGGCACCTT
>NZ_WWKH01000831.1:0-3683 GCF_009865595.1 Streptomyces sp. SID1328
GCCTCCGGCCGGCCCGGCTCGCCGTCGAACAGAAACAGCGGTACAGGCTCACCGGCCGGGCTGAGCAGTGCGGCCAGTTCGTGCGCGAGCGGGGCGGCCATGCAGTAGGCGAGCACCGCGCGCGGGGCGCCGCCCGCGTGGCGCGCGGCGAGCTCGGCGGCCTGCGCCCCGGCGTCCGGCACCCGGCTGTACGGCGGGGCCAGCGCGTACTCGACCTTCCAGCCCGCCTCCTCCAGCCGGAGGTCCGCGATCCGGGCCTCGTCCCGGCGGCCGGGGAAGTCCAGGGCCAGCAGGACGTCAGTCATGGCACACCGCACCCTTCAGGAAGTCCGCGACCTCGCCCGGCAGCGCGGGGTCGGCCATGATCCCGTAGTGGTCGCCCGGTACCGCGGTGACGGTCAGCCCGCCCGAGGTGACGGCGCCCCAGCCCCGGTCCCCGGCGGCCCAGCTCTCCCCGGCGGCGGCCAGCAGCCGCACCGGCCCCCGGTGGCCGGACGGCACCCGGAACCGGCCGACCGCGGCGATGTTGGTCTCGAACCGGTCCAGCAGCCGCCGCGCCGTGTCCCCGTCCTGGCCCGGGTCCAGCAGCCCGCGTTCCTCCGCGCGCCGCCACAGCTCCGCCCGGCCGGTGATCCCCTCGCCGAGGTCACCGCCGGCCGAGGCGCCCCAGTCCGCGGCGAACCACTGGACGAGGCCGGCCTCGTCCGGCGCCTCGGCGTCCGGGTCGGGCACATGGCTGTCGATCAGCACCACCGGCACCGTACGCCCGGACGCGGCCTCGGCCCGGCGGGCCATCTCGAAGGCCACGACCCCGCCCATCGACCAGCCGCCGAAGGCGACCGGGCCCTGGTCGAGCAGCGGAGCGGCGGCCTCCAGGTAGGCGTCGGCCATCGCCTCCACGCTGTCCAGGCCGACCGCCTCGATCCCGTACACCGGCATCGGCAACTGCCGGGCCAGCGGGACGTAGCAGGAGATGCCGCCGCCGACGGGGTGGACGAGGAGCAGCGGCGGTCCCTCGCCGGGGGCGAGCCGGACCAGTTCGGCGGGGTCGGTGCCGCGCAGGCCCCGGTCGACGGCGGCCGCGAGCCCCTCGAGGGTGCGGGCCTCGAAGAGGACCCCGGCGGGCAGCTCGACGCCGTACTCCTGCCGCACCCGGTTGAGCATCCGGATGCCCATGAAGGAGTGTCCGCCGAGATCGAAGAAGTCGGATCGCCGGCCGATGTCGGTACGGCCCAGCAGCCGGGCCCAGACGTCCCGCAGGAACTCCTCGGTCGGGCTCCACGGCGTGTCGTCGGGTTCCGGCGCCGAGGCGGCGGGCGACGTGTCGGCGGCAGGTTCCCGCCAGGGGCCGGTACCGAGGGCGCTCAGGGGGGTGCCGGGGGCGGTGACCGCCGTGGTCAGCAGCTCCAGCAGCTCACGCAGGAACCGGCCGGCGCTCTTGTCGTCGTACAGCTCGGTCGCGTACTCCAGGCTCAGCACCAGGCCGCCGTCCTCCTCCCAGGTGGTGAGCAGGAGGTCGAACTTGGCGGTGGACGTGCGCTCGTCCACCGGCTCGACGGTCAGACCGGCCGGGGGCGGGACGACCTCACCCGAAGTGCCCTGATGGGCGTAGAGCACCTGGAACAGCGGTGAAGTGCCGGGCAGCCGAGGCGGATTGACACTCTCCACCACCCGGTCGAAGGGGACCTCCTGGTGGTCGAAGGCGTCCAGCACACCGAGGCGGGTGGCCCGCAGGTGGTCCAGGAAGGACGGGTCGCCCGCCAGGTCGGCGCGCATCACGAGAGTGTTGACGAAGCAACCGATCAGCGGCCGGAGTTCGGGCCGCACCCGGCCGGAGACCGGCGAGCCGACGAGCACGTCGGAGCGGCCGGAGGCGAGTCCGATCACCGCCTGCAGCGCGGCCAGTACCACCATGTACACGGTGGCCGTCTCCGCGCGGGCCAGCCGCGCCAGCGCCCCGTACACCTCGGCGGGCACCCGCAGCCGCAGCTCGCGCCCCTCCCCGGTGCGCCGGGCGGGCCGGGGCCGGTCGGGCGGGACGGTGCTCAGGACGGGAGCGCCGTCCAGGTGCCCGGTCCACCACGCGGCCTGCCGGGCCAGCAGCCCACCGTCCAGCCGCTCCTGCTGCCAGACCGCGTAGTCGGCGTACTGGATCTCCAGCTCGGCGAGTTCGGCGCCTGCGTACGCCTGCCACAGGTCTTCCCAGAACAGGGCGGCGGAACCGCCGTCGTAGACGACGTGGTGGAAGCAGAGCGACAGCAGGTGCTCGGTCGGGGAGGCGGAAGTCAGCCGGGCCCGGAAGAGGGGTCCGCCGTCCACTGCGAAGGGTGCCTCGGTGCTGCCGTCCCAGTCGGCCGGGAACAGGAGCTCGGCGAACTCCTCGACGGGCAACGTCCGGACGCGGACCTCGCCGCCATCGGCGACGAACACCGAGCGCAGCGTGTCGTGGCGGCGGGCGACGGCCAGCAGGGCCCGGCGCAGCGCCCCGGGGTCCAGCGGACCACCGACGCGCACGGACAGGCCGATGTTGTAGGCGCCGGCCCGGCCCGACTGCTCCAGGAACCACATCGAGCGCTGGATCTCGGAGACGGGGGCGAGGTCCGTCCGCTCCCGGCGCGGGATTCTGGTCCTGGCGAACGCCTTCACGGCACTCCTCACTTCACGAGCGGCAGCAGGCGGCTGAGATTGGCGGCGACGCTGAGCCGGTCGCGGGCATACCGGTCGGCGTCGGCGTGCAGGCGTACACACTGGCGCCAGGTCTGCACCCGGCACAGGATCGCGCCGGGCCTCGCCAGTTCGCGCAGCCGCAGCAGTTCGGTGGCCGGGGCGAACTCCTCCCATGCCTGCAGGTAGGTGCCGGCGAGGGCGTCACGGAAGAACTCCGGCATCGCGCCGACCTCGGTGACCCGGTCGATGGTGGTGAGCGAGTACAGGGGGTTGCCGACGACGCTCTCCGCCCAGTCGAACATCACGTCGCCCTGGTCGCGGAAGGAGAGGTTGCCGTGCCACCAGTCGACGTTGAGCAGGGTGTCGGGCAGACCAGCGGCCGCGAGTTCCTCGCAGGCCGCGCGGAACTCGGGGGCGTAGGCGCGCAGCCGCCGCCGGTCGTCGGCGCCGATGCCACCCTCCAGGTCCCCGGCGAGCCAGTAGGTGTCGTCGAGGATCTCGTCGTACAGGTCGGGCAGGGCGGCCGGACGGCGGTCGGGGACGCCCAGGGCCAGGAGGGCGGCGGTGTCCCCCGCGAGCCGCTGTTGCATCCGCGCGTAACTGCTGAGCGCTCGGCGGTAGATGGGGAGGTGTTCCGCGGTGAGGTCCTCCTCGACCACCCTGGCCTCGCCGATGTCGATGGAGAGCATCCAGTGCTCGTCGGGGTGGCGGGCGACCAGCGGGACCGTGTGCTCGGGGAACCGCTCGTGCAGCAGGGCGGTGAGGTCGGGCTCGTAGTGGAAGGGGTGCGGGGCGGCCTTGAGGAAGGCGTAGGTCTCTCCGCACGGGATGCGCAGGGTGCACGCCCAGGGGGAGACGATGAGCTGCTCGGGCTCGGCCGTGGCAGGGGTGCCGTGCCGGGCGAGTTCCGCCTCCGCCCAGGCGCCGGCGCGGGCCAGCCAGCCCGGCTCGGTCCACGGCACCTCGGGCAGCGCGGCACCGCCCGAGATCCGGTCGGCGACGAGCCCGGCGGGCTG
>NZ_WWKH01000832.1:0-3895 GCF_009865595.1 Streptomyces sp. SID1328
CGGGTGGCCGAGCAGAGCTTCGGCTGGCGCCAGCCGGTCGCCGCGCTGATCGCGCTGGCCTGCGCCGTGGGCCCACTGGTCGCCGCCGCCGGCTGGATGATCCGGGGCGCCGACGGCCCCCTGGAGCGCCGCGACCCCGCCCAGGTGCCCGCCTTCGTCGCCGAGGACGCCGGCACCCGCGACCAGGCCCGCACCCTGGTCCTCGACAGCGACTCCACCGCGCGGGTCCGCTACACCCTGGTCCGGGGCGCGGGCGCCCGCATGGGCGACGACGAGATCGCCGCGGCCGACGGGTCCGGCACCGGCCTGGACAAGGTCGTCGCCAACCTGGTCGCCGGTTCCGGCGCCGACCAGACGGGCCAGCTCGGCGGCTTCGCCGTCCGCTACGTCCTCGTCCACCAGGGCACCCCGCGCCAGATCACCCGCGTCCTGGACGCCACCCCCGGCCTGAACCGGCTCAGCCAGCAGAACGGCAACGCCCTGTGGCGGGTCGACCGTGAGGTGTCCCGCGCCACCCTGATCGGCGCGGGCGGCTCCGGCACCCCGCAGGCCGTCGCGGCGGGCCCGGTGGAGATCCACACCACCGTCCCGGGTGGCTCGGGCGGCCGTGTGCTGCGCCTGGCCGACGCCGTCTCCGACGGCTGGACCGCCACCCTGGACGGCAAGCCGCTCGCCCCCAAGACCGTCGACGGCTGGGCCCAGGGCTTCGAACTCCCGGCCGGCGGCGGCAAGCTGGACGTCACCTACGACGCCCCGTTCACCCACACCGTCTGGCTGTGGGTGCAGGGCGCGCTCGCCGTCCTCCTGGTCGTCCTCGCGCTGCCGGGCCGCCGCCGTGACGTCGACGACGACCTCCCCGAGGAGGAGACGGTCCCGGCCCAGGCCATGGAGGGCGAGGGCCGCCGCGCCCGCCGCCTGCGCGCCCAGGCCGAGGCCGAGGAGACGGAAGAGGCCGCGGAGGCCCGGGAAGCCACCGAGGCCGCCGAGGAAGGGCCGGAAGCGCCGCCGTACGGACAGCAGGAGCAGCCGGTCATCCCGCACCAGCAGTCCTACGCCGACTGGGACACCGGCACCAACACCTGCGCCGACCCCGAGTACGCGGCCTACCCCGCCGACCCCTACCAGGCCCCGTACCAGCACACCGGGTACGACCAGGGCGCGTACCACCCCGACCCCTACGGCCAGAACCCCTACGACCCCTACGGGTACGGGGCGCAGCAGGAGCAGTCGTACGACCCGGCGGCCCACCCTCAGGGCTACGACCCCGCCCAGCAGCCGCCCTACGGCGACGGCAGTGAGCGCCACGACGGGAGCCAGCAGTGAACCGCACGACCCTGTCCCTGATCGCCTGCACCGTCGCCCTGGCCGCCGTCACCGGGTTCGCCGCCTTCGACCCGCCCGCCGCCTCCGGCACCAGCCCGGCCGGCGGCGCCACCGAGCGGCCCGTGGAGCGCACCGGCCTGCTCTGCCCGGCGCCGAGCTTCTCCGAGATCGCCGACACCGCGTACACCTCGTTCACGCCCGTCACTCAGGGCGCGGACAGCGGCGGCAAGGCCGCGCTGGAGGCGGCCGCCGAGCGGTCCGCCGACGGCAAGGGCGGCAAGGGCGGCGGCAAGAAGGACCAGGCGGTGCTCACCCCCAAGCCGCCGGGCACCCCGGCCCTGGGCGACACCTCCGGCAGCGACACACCCGCCCTGATCGGCACCGCCGACGGCAAGTACGCGCCCGGCTGGACCGTCCAGGAGACCACCCGGATCGCTGCGGGCACCGGACGCGGCCTCCAGGGCGTCACCTGCACCCCCGCCGACACCGACTTCTGGTTCCCCGGCGCCAGCACCGCCAAGGGCCGCACCGACTACGTCCACCTCACCAACCCCGACGACGGGGCGGCCGTCGTCGACATCAAGCTGTACGGCAAGTCCGGCGCCGTGAAGACCACGGTGACCGACGGCATCACCGTGCCCCCGCACTCCAGCGAGCCGGTGCTGCTGTCCACGCTCACCGACGATGCGCAGACCGACCTGACCGTGCACGTCGGCGTGCGCAGCGGCCGGGTCGGCGCCACCGTGCAGGCCCAGGACGACGCGGGCGGCGGCGACTGGCTGCCCGCGGCCGCCGACCCGGCCGGCAGCCTGGTCCTGCCCGGCATCCCCAAGGACGCCACCGACGTCCGCCTGGTCGCCTTCACGCCGGGCGACGACGACGCCGACCTCAAGGTCCGCCTGGCCTCCCCGAACGGCTCGATCACCCCGGCCGGCAACGAGACCGTGCACGTCAAGGCGGGCATGACCAGCGCCGTCGACCTCGGCCCGGTCACCCGGGGCGAGCCGGGCTCGCTGATCCTCACGCCCACCGGCAAGGCGGTCCCCGTGGTCGCCGCGCTGCGCGTGGTGCGCGGCAAGGGAAGCTCGCAGGAGACGGCGTACATCCCCGCCACCGCCCCCGTCGGCCGCCGCGCCAGCGCCGCCGACAACAGCGCAAAGGGCACCACCCTGTCCCTGACCGCGCCGACGGCCGACGCGACCGTCAAGGTGACCGCCTCGGCGGGCAGCGACGGCGGGTCCCCCGCGACGAAGACGTACACGATCAAGTCCGGCACCAGCCAGGACATCAGCGCGCCCACGGGCGGCAAGGGCACCTACGCGCTGACCGTGGAACCCGTCTCCGGCGGCCCGGTCTACGCCGCCCGCACCCTCACGGGCTCCTCCGACGGCGTCCCCGGCTTCACGATCCAGACCCTGCCGAGCGACCGGGGCCTGGTGGCGGTGCCCCGCGCGGAGCAGGACCTGTCGGTGCTCCAGCGGTAGGGCGAGTGCCGGGCGGCCGCCCTCGGGGACGGCCGCCCGCTATTCCTCGCCGTACCGGGGGTCCACCGTCTCCGGCGTCAGCCCCAGCAGCTCGGCGACCTGCTCCACGACCACCTCGTGCACCAGCTCGGCACGTTCGTCGCGCCCCTTGGTGCGGATCTCGACCGGCCGCCGGTACACCACGACCCGCGCCCGGCGGCCGTCCCGCGCGGGGATGATCCCGCCCAGCGGCACGCCCTCGTCGCCCCACGGTCCGTCGCCGGTGCCCTCCAGCCGGGGCACCTCCAGCACCAGGAACTCCACCTCGGCGAGCTGCTGCCAGCGCCGCTCCAGCCGTTCCACGGAGTCGCGCACGAGGTCCGCGAACACCTCGGCGCGGCTGGCCGCCAGTGGCACCTGAGGGGGTGCGATGGGGCCACGCATGCCCCGCCCGTGACGATCACGGTGTCGGGGTCGGGGACCTGCGGCACGGGGCGGTACACGGTTGTCCATCACCGCAGAAGCGTAGTCCTCGCCCGCCGCCGACGCCCGGCTCCACGCGACAGCCGCCCGCTCCCCGCCCGTGGGACCGCGCCTTCGCACCACCTCCCCGGACTCTTCGCGCACTTTTCTCCCGGTGTTCGCTCAGGCGTCTCCCGCGCCGCGCACGACGGTTCCGGCCACGCCCACGTGCGCCGGGTGGCTGAGAACCGACGCCGTCCGCCGGGCTTTGTCCCGGATCATCACCGGATGCACCCCCGCGCGGCGCGCTCACCGGGGCTCCCCCCGAGGGGCCCGAGGAACCCCGCAGGCCACGACACGGGGGAGTGACCTGGTGGAGAGTCGTCGCGGCCCGCTCAAGAGTGCGGTACCGTCCAACATCGTGAGCCTTGTACGTCGCTGTTCGCGCACCGCCTGCGGCCGACCCGCCGTTGCGACGCTGACGTACGTCTACGCCGACTCGACCGCGGTCCTCGGCCCCCTCGCCACCTACGCCGAGCCCCACTGCTACGACCTGTGCGCCGAGCACTCCGAGCGCCTCACCGCCCCGCGCGGCTGGGAAGTCGTCCGGCTGCTCGACGGCTCCGCCCCGGCCCGCCCCAGCGGCG
>NZ_WWKH01000833.1:0-2097 GCF_009865595.1 Streptomyces sp. SID1328
GCTCGACCTGGACGAGGCGGGGCTGGCCGGGCTGGCCGGCCGGGCCGAGGGTCTCGCCGGGCGGGTCGTGCCCCAGGTGCTGGATCTCACCGACCTCGACGCGGCCGAGCGGGCCGCCGCCGGGAGCGACGTACTGGTCAACAACGCCGGGCTGCAACTGGTGCGGCCGCTGGAGGAGTTCCCGCCCGAGGTCTTCCACACCGTGCTGACGGTGATGCTGGAGGCGCCCTTCCGGCTCATCCGCGGGGCGTTGCCCCACATGTACGCGCAGGGCTGGGGACGCATCGTCAATGTGTCCTCCGTCCACGGGCTGCGCGCCTCTGCCTTCAAGTCGGCCTATGTGGCCGCCAAACATGGGCTGGAGGGGCTGTCCAAGACGGCCGCGCTGGAGGGCGCTCCCCATGGTGTGACGTCGAACTGTGTGAACCCCGCCTATGTGCGCACCCCACTGGTGGAGAAGCAGATCGCCGACCAGGCCGAGGCGCACGGCATCCCCGAGGAGCAGGTCCTCTCCGAGGTCCTGCTCAAGGACAGCGCGCTGCGCCGGCTGATCGAACCCGAGGA
This sequence comes from Streptomyces sp. SID1328, assembly GCF_009865595.1. Classification (NCBI taxonomy): domain Bacteria; kingdom Bacillati; phylum Actinomycetota; class Actinomycetes; order Kitasatosporales; family Streptomycetaceae; genus Streptomyces; species Streptomyces sp. SID1328. Next base: position 565 of record NZ_WWKH01000833.1, read on the forward strand.
GGTCGCGGAAGCCGTCGCTTATCTGTGCGGCCCGCAGGCGTCCTTCGTCACCGGCACCTCACTGGTGCTGGACGGCGGCTGGACGGCCCACTGAACCGCTGCCCCGACCGGCCCCCGTGGAGTTGTCCACAGGGCTGACCGCCCGAGCCCACGATGAGCGATCCTGTGGCCATGTCTCCCGATCAACTCCAGTCGGCCGCGCGCCCCGCCACCGGGGCCGCCGCGGCGGGGGCCGTCGCCTGTGCGGAGGCCCCCTACCTCGAACTGCTCGCCCGCGACGCCTCCCCGGAGGCGTACGAACGGCCCGTCCTCGTCGCCCGCGCCGAGGGAGAGCCCGCCGACCGTGTTGCCGCGCTGGAGCACGCCAAGTTCCTCGCGCTGCGCGTCCGTGCGGAACTGGAGGGGCGCCGCCGCCGGGAGGCGGAGCTGTCCGCCCTCTTCGAGACCGCCCACGACCTGGCCGGGCTCCGGGACGTGGACGCGGTCCTGAGGGCCATCGTGCAGCGGGCCCGCTCCCTCCTCGCCACCGACATCGCCTACCTCAGCCTCAACGACCCGGAGCGCGGCGACACCTACATGCTGGTCACCGAGGGCTCCGTCTCCGCCCGCTTCCAGCAGCTCCGGCTCGGCATGGGAGAGGGGCTCGGCGGACTCGTCGCCCAGACCGCCCGGCCCTACGTCACCGACGACTACTTCCAGGACGCCCGCTTCCAGCACACCGACACCATCGACGTCGCGGTGCGCGACGAGGGCCTGTTCGCCATCGTCGGGGTCCCGCTGACGCTCGGCCCGCAGGTCATCGGTGTCCTCTTCGCCGCCGACCGGCGCGCACGGGTCTTCGAACGCGAACAGATCGCCCTGCTCGGCTCCTTCGCGGCCCTCGCCGCGGCCGCCATCGACACCACCAACCTCCTCACCGGGACCCAGGCGGCCCTCGCCGGACTCGAACGCGCCAACGAGGTCATCCAGGACCGCAGCGCCGTCATCGAGCGCGCCTCCGAGGTGCACGACCGGCTCGCCGAGCTCGTCCTGCGCGGCGGGGGAGTCCACGACGTGGCCGCGGCCGTGGCCGAAGTCCTGGACGGGGCGGTCGAGTTCACCGAGACCGGCACCACACCCGCCGAGGCGCTGGAGGCGTCCCGCGCCGACGGGCACGCGGTGCGCCACGGGCCCGACTGGATCGCGGCCGTGGCAGCGGGGGAGGAGGTGTTCGGCGCACTCGTCCTGCACGGACACCCCGACCTGGACCCGGTCGACCAGCGCACCTTGGAACGCGCCGCGATGGTCACCTCCCTGCTCCTGCTGGCCCGCCGCTCCGCCGCCGAGGCCGAGCGGCGCGTGCGCGGTGAACTCCTGGACGACCTCCTCGACGCCCGCGACCGCGACCCACGCCTGCTCCGGGAACGCGCCGCGCGGCTCGACGCCGACCTGGACGCCACCCACGCCGTCCTCGCCACCCGCCTCGACGCGCCCTCGGCCGACGCCGACGAGGAGGCCGCCGCCCGGCGCCGCCTGTGGTCCGCCGCTTCCCAC
>NZ_WWKH01000834.1:0-4112 GCF_009865595.1 Streptomyces sp. SID1328
CCGAGGCGTTCGACCGCGCCGGAAGCGCCCGCCACCTCACCCTCGGCCGGCGCAGCGGGGTACGCGGTGCGCTGCGGGCCATGGCCGGCACGGCGGGCCGTGAGTACGGGCTGCGCGTCGCCCTCTGCTTCGGCGCCGGAGCCGGCATCGCCCAGGCCCTCCACCACACCGGCTGGTACGGCAGCCACCCGCACTGGTACTGGCTGCCGCTCACCGCCGTCTTCCTCGTGAAGCCCGACCTCGGCCCGCTGGTCTCCCGCGTGCTGTGCCGGGCCGCGGGGACCGTGCTCGGCGCGCTGGTGTTCGCCGGTCTGGCCGCGCTGCTGCCCCATCCGGCCGGGCTGATCGTGCTGGTCACCGTGAGCGGCGCGCTGCTGCCCGTCTCCACCCGGCACTTCGCCGCGCTGACCGCCGTCGTCACCGTGCTCGTGCTCGCCCTGATCATGGTCGGCGGGGAGCCGCAGGCGTGCCTCGGCCGGATCGCCGAGACCATGGTGGCCTGCGCGCTCGTCCTGATCGTCGGCCACCTGCCGATGCCGGGCCGCCACGGTGCCGGGGTCCGGGCCCGGCTGGCCGCCGCGGGGAGCGCCGCGCACGCCTACCTCGCGCACGTCCTCGCCGAGACCGGCGACCACGCCGAACGCTGGGCGCTGCGCCGTGAGGCGTACCGCACCCTCGCCGAGGCCCGTACCGCCATCGCCGTCTCCGCCGCCGAACTGCCCACCCTGGCCCGGCACACGAAGGGCACCGACCAGGTGGCCGCGGTGCTGGAACGGCTCGTCGACACCACCACCGCCTGCGCGGTCCACCTGGACGACACCGGCCGCCTCACCCCCCGGCACACCGGCCAGCTCCAGTCCGCGCTGCGGGAACTGGAAGCCAGGGGCCGGGACTGGACCGGACTCGGCACGGCAGCCTGACCGCCCCGCCGCTCACCGGAAAAAAAATCCGCCGCGCCGATGAGTTGTGCCCCCGTCCACGGTCAGCACCCCGAACGGACCGTCGGACAGGAGGGCTCATGTCGTTTCCGGAGATCGTCAGCCGCGAACGGTGGCGGGCGGCGCGCGAGGAGTTACGCCGCACGGAGCAGGCCGTCGAGCGGGCACGGGCCGCGCTCGGCGAGGAACGGCGCCGGCTGCCCATGGTCGAGGTCCGCGACGAGTACGTCCTGGAGGGCGGCGACGGCAAGGCCACGCTGCTCGACCTGTTCGGGGACCGCGCCCAGCTCGTCGTCCACCACTTCGTGTTCGCGCCGGAGCAGGAAGCCGGCTGCCCCTGCTGTGCGGCCTTCCTCGACCAGCTCGGCCCCCTCGCCCACCTCCGGGCCCGCGACACCGCCTTCGCGGCCGTCTCGCTCGCGCCCTTCACCCGGCTGCTGCCCTTTAAGGCGCGGATGGGCTGGACCGTGCCCTGGTACTCCTCCTGCCACAGCGACTTCAACCGCGACTTCGAGGCGACCGTGGACCGCGACGGCGCCCCCGCCGAACGCCCCGGCCTGAGCTGCTTCCTGCGCGACGGCGACCGGATCTTCCACACCTACTCGGTGTACGACGACGCCCTGGACGGCATCGGAGCCCTTTCCGGCCTGCTCGACCTCACCGCCCTCGGCCGCCACCCGCACGGCGGCGACCGGCTCCGGCTGCACGACGAGTACGACCACTGACGGGACGGTGCCGTTCCGTGTCCGTCCGGGCACCGAACGCGCCCGCCACTCACCTGTGGTGAGCGGACGTACCCGTTCGGCTGTGAACCGGTGTCGGCTGTGTCTCAGTCCCGTCACCGGGCGAGGCGATCACCCCTCCAGCGCGTTGACTTCGGTAAGTACGACGCATGACTGGAGGTGCGAGATGGTGATTGGGCGGACCGTGCTCGAACGCTTTCCCGCAGGCGGCCCGCGCGGCTCGTGGCCCGCGGAGGAGTTCGCGCACGCGCGACGGCAGGAAGGGATGCCGGCCGAGGTCGTGATGGACCTGGCGACCGACACCTTCCTGGTGATCCTGCGCGGCGCCGAGGGCGTGGACCGAACTGCGGAGCGGGTCCGGCTCAGCGGGGCCCCGGCGCGGGGACGGGGGCGGTGAACTGCCCGGCCTGGAGCGCGTACAGCTCCGCGTAGACCCCGCCCCGCGCGAGCAGCTCCTCCGGGCTGCCGGACTCCACCAGCCGGCCCCGCTCCAGCACATGCACCAGATCCGCGTGCCGGACCGAGGCGAGCCGGTGCGTGATCAGCACGACGGTCTGCCCGGTGCCCGCCAGCGCCCGGATCTTCTCGAACACCGCCAGCTCGGCCCGCGCGTCCAGCGCCGCCGTCGGCTCGTCCACGATCAGGATGCCGCCGCGCCGGTAGGCCGCCCGCGCGATCCCGAGCCGCTGCCACTGGCCCCCGGACAGCTCGTGACCGCCGGTGAAATTGCGGGCCAGCAGGGTGTCCAGACCGCGCGGCAGACCCGCGACCACCTCCTCGGCACCGGCCTCCGCGACCGCCGCCGCCAGCCGCTCCTCGGTCATCGGTACGGAGGAGCGGCCCACCGCCACGTTCACCCGCGCGGTGAACGGCCACCGTTTGAAGTCCTGCGCCACCATCGCCACCCGCTCGGCCAGCAGCCGCCGGTCCGCCCGCGCCGCGTCCACCCCGTCCCACAGCACCCGGCCCCGGTCCGGCGCGTACAGGCCGGCGAGCAGCTTGACCAGGGTCGTCTTGCCCGAACCGTTCTCGCCGACCAGCGCGATGATCCGGCCCATGGGCAGGCTCAGGCTCACCCCGTCCAGCGCCGGCCGCGCCGAATCGCCCGGGTAGCTGAAGGTGACGTCCTCGAACCTGATCTCCTTCGGCTCCTCCGGCAGTTCCTCCCCGCCCACCGGGATCGCCCGCTCGGCCGCCTCCACGTACAGCCGCTTCAGGTCCCCGACGAACAGCGCCTCCTCGTGCAGCTGGTTGATCTCCAGCACCAGCGTGTCCAGGCTCGCCGCCCCGGTACGGATGGCGATGACCGCCGTACCCGCCACCGACAGCGCCATCGCCCCGGCCAGCAGCAGCGCGCCCAGGGTGGCGTACATGGCGAGGGTCGCCAGCCCCGTCCAGGCGGCCGCCGCCAGCCCGGTGCGGGCCGCGAGCCGGGAGAGGCGGGCCTGCTCGGCCTCCGCCGTCTCCGACATCGCGCGGTAGTGCCGCAGCAGGAACGGGCCGACCCCGTGCACCCGGATCTCCGGCGCCGCCCCCGGCTCGGTGAGCAGGCTGCCGATGAGGTGCCCGGCCCGCACGTGCTGCACCCAGGTGTGGAACGACTCGTAGCGCCGCCGCGCGTTGGTCAGCGCGCTCCAGGCGCTCGGCAGCGTCATGGTGACCAGCAACGGGAGCAGCGCCGGGTGCAGCACGGTCAGCACACCGGCCGCCGCCAGGAGAGAGATCAGCGCGTTGATCACCCGCGCGCTGTAGGAGATCATGTGGCGCGCCGAGCGGGCGCCGTACTGCGCGGTGTCCAGCAGCTTGTGGAAGGCGTGGTCCTCGATCGCGGCCAGCTCCACATTGGCCGCCCGCTCCAGATACAGCTCGGTCGCCACCCGCTCCACCTTGGGCTCCAGCCGCCCGGTGGCGTAGGTGGAGGCGGCCCGCAGCAGCGCCGCGACCAGCATCGTCGCCGCCATCACCGCGAGGGCTGGTACGGCGGCGCGCAACCGGTGCTCGATGTCCGGCCCGGTGAGCAGGCTGCCGAGCGCGCTGTTGACGGCCAGCAGGCTCACCGCCTGGGCCACACCCCGGCCCACCTCGGCGGCCAGCACGGTACGGGCGGCCCTCGGGTCCGCCTGCCGGGCCAGCTCCAGACTGGACGCCAGCATGCCGGGGAGCCGTCGCACCATCGAGCGGAGGCTCAGCTCCAGGAAGGCCTCGGCGTGCTCGTTCCACCCCATGTCATACCGCAGGGGGCCGCCGAAGAGCAGCCGCTCCGACTCGGAGACCTCGGGACCGTCCGGGTCCTTCGGGTCGTCTGGCCTGTTCCGCCCCCGTCGCTGCCGCACCGCGGACCTCCCGCTCGCCGTGACCGAACGGCCACTATCCCCGCGGGTGCCCGGCACGGGCAGAGCGCGAGCGGGGGCAACGGGGGCGTACGGGGGTG
>NZ_WWKH01000835.1:0-2885 GCF_009865595.1 Streptomyces sp. SID1328
GGCACCGGCGCCGGAGCCCACCGGCCGCGCAGCAGGTGGCCCGCGCCGACCGTGGCGGCGATGAGCAGCCCGCCGGCGACCAGGGCGCCCCGCGCACCGGCGTGCTGCATCAGCAGTCCCAGCACGGGCGGACCCGCGAGCCCCCAGAGGGTGGAGACGGTGCTCCAGACGCCGAGCACACGGCCCCTCAGGTGGGGCGGCGGGTCGGTCTGGAGGACGGTCGTCCCGGCGGTGTCCGAGACCGACTCGACGACGGCCATGGGCAGCACGAGCACCAGCAGTACCGCGAGCGACGGCGCGAGTCCGGCCACCACCTGGAGCAGACCCCCGGTCGCCGCGAGCAGGCCGACCAGCCGGACCGACGGCTTGCGCAGCCGGGCGGCGAGCACCGCGCCGACGATGCCACCGGCGGCGAGCACCGTGGAGACGGTGCCGAACGACCCGGCCCCGCCGGCGAGCGGCCCGGTGACCAGGACCGCCAGGGTGAGGGCGTAGTTGCGGCCGAACACCGCGCTGATCCCGGTGATACCCGCGAGGGCGACCAGGCGCGGGCGGCGCGCGAAGAAGAGCAGTCCCTGCCGTGCGCTCATGTCCGGCGCGTCCTTCGAGGCGCGGTCCGGGACGGCGGGCTCCGTGTGGCGCTGGGGGCGCAGGAAGGGGATCACGGCCGCGACGAACAGGAAGGACAGCGCGTTGGCCGCGTAGGCGGAGGCCGTCCCGAGCAGGCCGACGGTGACTCCGGCCAGCGCCGCGCCCGCGAGCCGTCCGGCGCTGTGCACGAGGGAGCCCACGCCGATGGCCGAGGGTACGTCCTCGGCGCGGACGAGATCGTTGCCGAGCAGCGAGCAGGCCGGCCCGTCGACGGTGGCGACGAGACCGGTCACGGCGGCCAGCGCCATCAGCGCGGGCAGGTCGAGCCGGTGCGTGACGACGAGGAAGGCCGTGACGAAGGCGACGACACCGAGGAGCGCCTGACTGACGGCGGCGGTCAGCTTGCGCGGCCACCGGTCGACGAAGGTGCCGCCCGCCAGGCCCATCAGCAGACCGGGGGCCGCCTGTACGGACATGGACAGGCCTGTCGCCGCGGCCGAGCCGGTGATCTGGAGCACCAGCAGGTTCTGGACCGTGAGCTGCATCCAGGTGCCGGTGTTGGAGACGAGGTGGGCGACGGACCACCACCGCATGCTGCGGTACTTCAGGGAACGCCAGGGCGAGCGGGCGTCGGTGAGCGCATGCGGGCGCTGGGCACCGGCGGAGGAGGAGGACATGGTGGCGTACCTGAGGGGACAGGCCCGGTCGCGGTGACGCGCACGGGTCTCGGCGGAGGCGGCGGAGCCGCGAGCCCTCGTCGGCCTGCGCGGTCGTTCCGCCGGAACTGTCGGCTGCCGCGGCGGGGGTCACCAGTGGACCTGCCCGGCCTGCGGCCCGACCATCGTGGCAGACCGGAACCCCTCCCCCGGTCCGCCGCCGGTGACGTGCGCGTACGGTCAGCCACCGGACCCGCATCTGCCTGCGCCTTCGTCCGTAAGGTGCGGTTCGTCACAGAAAGCACCCCGGACACACGAGCACCTCCCGCGCGTCGGCGGACGCGGGGGAGGTCGCCGTGGGTGGTGCTGTTCTCGCGGAGCGAGTGTGCTCAGATCCGGCCCCGGGCGAGTCGGGTCAGGGGGCCCATCTGCGGCTTGGCCGTCGAGCGGCCTATCGCGAAGGCGGCTCCGGCGACGCCCGCCACACCGGCCGCGGCCGCGGCGGCGACCGCCTTGCGGTGCTTGATGACCGTCCACGCGGTGCCCGCGACCTCGACGGCCTTGGCGGTGTTGGCCGCGACGACCTGCTGGCCGGTCTGCAGACCGGCGACCGCCGCGCGGCTGACGCGCTGGGTGGTGTCACCGACCGACTGGGCGGTGGAGACCGTCGACTTCTTGGCCTCCTGCGCCTGCTCCTTGGCGTTGCCGGCCGTCGCCCGCGCCGTGGCGGTGCTGGAGGAGGCGGCCTTCTTGGCACTCGCCGCGGTGGTGCTCCTGGTGTTCTTTTTGTCGTCAGTCATAGTGCCCTACTGTCCTTTCCCCCGGCACCAAAACAGGTTTCCGGAATTCACAGGTCTCGGGGGAGCAACGATCCCAACGGGCCGAGATCCAGATTCAGTTCGTCCATTGTCAAGTTGTATCGCTCACACAGTTCTTCCATGCGTTCCTGGAGAATCATCAGCGTCATACCGATGCGTTCTTCCTGGTCGTCGTCGAGATCTCCCTGGTCCACCCGGTGAATGGCTGTGCGCTCCATGAGCTGGCGCAGCAATTCGACAATGGTGAGCACCAGCTTCATCAGATCCCGTTCCACCGTGTCGGGGTCCGTCTGCATATGGGCGGCGAGCGCGTTCGCGGGTGTTTCCGGCATCGTCAGATCTCCTCAGCACTGCTCGGTGCGGCACGCGGCGGGATGATCGCGGGCCCCGGCGCGTCCCCCGTGATCGAGCGGATGACCGCGCGCAGGTTGATGTGCACCAGGTCGACGTCGGCGATGCTCAGCACGATGTCGCCGGTGAGCACCGCCCCGCCGTTCAGCAGCCGGTCCAGCAGGTCGATCAGGGCGACGGGCGGCTGGCCGACCGGCTCGGCGCCCTGTCCGTTCGCGGGCCGCATGCTCAACTCGTGACCCCGCCCGCGAAGGAGTACGGCGCCCAGGGCCCGGTCACCTCGACGGTGACACCGGGGAGGTCCGAGGCGAGCGCGCCCAGCTCGGTACGGAACCGGTCCACGTCCTGCCGGGGCACGAGATACGCCTCGTTGGCCACGTTCTCGCCCCGGCCGGCCGACCATTCGCCCTGCTGGGGGCGGTGGACGGCACGGGCGGAGGCGAGCGCGGAAGCCACCTGGGCCGCCTGC
>NZ_WWKH01000836.1:0-1970 GCF_009865595.1 Streptomyces sp. SID1328
AGACGACCCCGCCCCCGTCCTACGGCCATGACGAGCCGAGCGCCCCGGTCACCACCGCGCCCGCCTCGTACGGCGACGACGAGACGACCTCGCCCCCGTCGTACGGCCACGACGAGGAGACGACTCGCCCGCCCTCCTACGGCGACGACGACACGACGCCCCCGCCCTACGGGGGCGAGGAGACCACTCGGCCTCCCTACGGCGGTGAAGAAACGTCTCCTCCCCTTTATGGCGGCGAAGAGACCACCCCTCCGCCGTACGGGGGCGAAGAGACCACCCCTCCGCCGTACGGAGGCAACGAGACCACCCCTCCGCCGTACGGAGGCAACGAGACCACCCCTCCCCCCTACGGCGGCGAGGAGACCACTCCGCCTCCGTACGGCGGCGAGGAGAGCACGCCTCCTCCCGGCGGGCACACCACGCCCCCTCCGGGAGGGCACACCACTCCGCCTCCAGGTGGGCACACCACCCCGCCCACCCTCCCGCACACCGGTAACAACTCGCGCATGCTGTTGGCCACTTCGGGAGCCAGTGCCGTGCTGATCGCCGCCGGCGTCCTGCTGTTCCGGCGCGGCCGGACGATGTCCCGGCACCGCTGACCACGGGGTGCCGGACCCGAGCGCCCGGCACCCAGAGGCGACGGCGCCGTACCGCCACGGCGCCGTACGCATCCTTTCGGGCCGCGTCCCGTCCGGCTGCTCGCCATGCCGACGGGCCGGGAGCGGCCAGGCGCGCGGCCCCGCACGGATAACTCCGGCGGGGCCTTCGCCGTTCACCCACGCGGGGGCCGCGGCCACCCGCAAGCCGTAACCGCGCTGGCGAACACCCGGTGCGTGTGACTGGGTGTCAGTACAGGCGTTGTTCGCGGCGCGAGGGCAGGGCCGGGCGGAGGGAGGGGCCGAGATGGCTCCACAGTGGCGCAGGACCCGGCGGGGACGGCTGTCCCTCCTCGCCGCGGCGATCACCGTGTCGGTCGCCCTGGCCGCTCCCGGCGTCGCGGACGGACCGCACCGGACGGCGCCCCGACCGGCCCCCGCCCCCACCGCGACCCCGGCGCCCCCGCCCGTCCACCGGGGATCCGACTTCGGGGCGTTCCTCGGCTCGGGCCCCCTGGGGATCGCCCGGATGCCCGCCCTGAGCAACTGGCTGGGCGGCGCCGAGCTGAAGGTCGCGCACACCTATCTGCCCGGCGGACAGTGGCGGGACATCGAGGGCCCGCCCGGCTTCCTGGAACCCTGGGCGCACTGGCGGCGAGAGAAGGCCGACCGCACCCTCGTCCTCAACGTGCCGATGCAGGAGCGCAACGAGGAGCACCTCTCCGACGCCCAGGTACGGCTGCTGCTGGGGCAGGCCGCCGCCGGAGGGTTCGACCGGCACTTCCGCGCGCTCGCCGAGAAGCTGGTCGAGCTCGGCGTGCCGGACACCGTGCTGGTGCTCGGCTGGGAGATGAACGGCATCACCTACACCCACCGCTGCGGGCCCGACCCCGAGGCGTGGAAGACGTACTGGAACCGGATCGTCGCCACCATGCGCGCGGTGCCGGGACAGCGGTTCCGCTTCGACTTCACGCCCAGCAGGGGCCGGGACGCCGTGCCCTGGACCGAGTGCTACCCCGGTGACGGCACCGTCGACATCATCGGCATGGACTCCTACGACCAGCCGGCCGGGATGCCCTTCGACGAGCAGATCACCGAGCCCTACGGCCTCCAGGCGCACGTCGACTTCGCCAAGGCGCACGGCAAGCCGGTCTCGTACCCGGAGTGGGGGCTGTTCCGCAACGGCGACAACCCCGAGTACATGCGGCGGATGCTCGCCTGGATGGACGAACACCGCCCGCTCTACAACACCCTCACCGACTACTGCCCGCACGGCGTCTGGCAGTGCCCGGTCAACCCGAGCGCGGCGAAGGTGTACCGGACGACCCTGTACGGGCGCACGGGGCTGACCACGCCTACCCCGACCCCGGCCCC
>NZ_WWKH01000837.1:0-1989 GCF_009865595.1 Streptomyces sp. SID1328
GGGCGATTAGCTCAGTGGGAGAGCGCTTCGTTCACACCGAAGAGGTCACTGGTTCGAACCCAGTATCGCCCACCCTGGTCCGAAGGCCCGTCTGCGAACAGCAGGCGGGCCTTCGGCGTGTGCACGTAAAAGGCGGCCGGAAATACGGACGGTATTCCGACGGAAAGCGTCCGGATTTCCCGCAAGTGCGACAACATGCGAATTCACCGCGCTGCCAAGTCCTCTTTGCGCACACTCTTCTGATTCCCGGTCACGTCCATCCGGCACCGCGCGTACGGCACTCGGGGCTCCGGGGCGGGCGGCGGCGGTTTGGACTCGCCCCGCCGGGACCTGTATGGTTCAGTGCGTTGCCGGGCGATTAGCTCAGTGGGAGAGCGCTTCGTTCACACCGAAGAGGTCACTGGTTCGAACCCAGTATCGCCCACCGGCACGAGGAGCCGGTCCGCACACAGCGGGCCGGCTCTTCCGCTGTCCGGGGCCGCGCACACCGCCCCGGTTACGCCGCGGCCGACAGCTCCTGGCGCAGCGGCCACTCCGTACTCACCAGCTCCGGCGACCCGCTGCGCGCGAACCACGCCTGGAGGCCCCGCGCCTGCGCCGCGTGCCAGCCCACCTGCAACGCGTGCAACTCCGCCGGGGACAACCGCTCCAGCCGCGCCGCGAACCGGCGCCCCATCGCCCGCACCACGTCCAGCGCCGCCATCGCGTCCGCCGCCGCGTCGTGGGCGCCCCGCAGCTCAACCCCGTACTGCTCGCACAGATCGCCCAGCGTGCGGCGGCCCTTGCGGTAGCGGTCCAGCTGTTTGTCCAGGACCCTCGGGTCCAGCACCCGCAACGGCGCCGACTCGAACCAGCGGTCCAGTGACGACGCCCGGTGGCGGCGCAACTCCCGGTCCAGCAGGGTCAGATCGAAGGGCGCGTTCATCACCACCAGCGGCCGGCCCATCGCCGTGTGCTCCGCCAGCTGCTGGGCTATCTCGTACACCACCGGCGCCGGCCAGCGGCCGTTGCGCTGGAGGTGCTCCTCCGTCAGCCCGTGCACCGCCGTCGCCCCCTCGGGCACCGGCACCCCCGGACTGACCAGCCAACGGCTCACCCGCGGCCGTGTCCCCGGCGCGTCCTGGACGACGACGGCGGCCGACACGATCCGGTCGGTCTCGACGTCCACGCCCGTCGTCTCCGTGTCGAAGGCGGCCAGCGCCCCTTCGTACCAGCACGTCATCCCAACCCAACTCCTCGTCTGCGCACGGCGGCTGACGATCCGTCTTCTGCCCGTTTGGTGATACCCGGCCCGTTTGCGCCGTACGCCGGGAGGAGACAACATGAGTACGGGTCTTTGCAGTTCAGCGGCCCGCAGTGGGGAAACCCCCGGTTCGGAAGGCTGTTGTCCCATGGCCATGGCGCAGCCCGAGCGGGGCGGGCTGCTGCCCGACCGCACGGGTCACCTTCGCGGCACCCTCGCCACCACCGCCTGCATGGAGACCCTGCAGGTCGGTTATCTGCACGCGGTCGCCGCCGCGGCCGGCTGCTCGCTGTCCCAGCCGTTCCCCGACAACGGCATCGACTGGCACGTCAGCCACAGCGCCCCCGGCCACACCGTGGACGACGAGGTCACCATCAAGGTGCAGCTCAAGTGCACCTACCAGCTCGCCCCCCGGCCCCCCGGCCCCTCCTTCTCCTTCACGCTGGACAACGATCACCTGCGCAAACTCGCCCGCACCCCCGTCTCGGTGCACAAGATCCTCGTCGTCATGATCGTCCCGCGCTCCCAGGACGACTGGCTGCGCGCCGGACACGACCGGCTCGACCTCAGACACTGCTGCTACTGGGTCAACCTCGCCGGACACCCCGTCACCGGACGCACCCGCACCACCGTCCGCGTCCCCACCGCGCGCATCTTCGACGACCGCGCCCTCTGCGAGATCATGACGCGCGTCGGCACCGGAGGCAGGCCATGACAAGCCCCGACGAACCCCTGCGAGTGCTCCG
>NZ_WWKH01000838.1:0-1733 GCF_009865595.1 Streptomyces sp. SID1328
GGCGTCCAGGTCGTTCGTACAGTGGCGCGCTCCACCTGGACGCCATGGACCACGCCCGCTCCACGGGGTGTGGGTCGACGGCGGACGGGATGAGAGCGGGGGGAAGTGGTGGGTTGAGGTCGTGACTATTGCAAGCCTGCCGCGCTTCGAGCATCGAGGTCTGAGAAGAAGCGGTCCACGATCTCGCTGTTGGCGGCCCGCACGTACGCAGCGCCACCTACCGAGGAAACCGTGACGGACCGGTCCTGCCTGGCGTCACCCATGTACGGCGGCTACGTCCACTCTCCTCAGACTGCAGCGTGGATCTCCGTGAGCCGTGAGCAGGAAGGTGAGAAGAGATCTTGCGCTCCGATGAGATCGAGCAACCTGTCGATCGCGGGGCTGGTGTCCTGGATGACGACGGTCTTGCTCTCGCTCAGGGCCCGCTGACGCAGTTCCAGCAGAACGCTCAGGCCAGCGCAGTCGCAGAAGCTGAGCCCGGTCAAATGCAGGTCGAGACCGCTCGACGAAGCGGCAAGCGCTTCGCTCAGCTGACCACGGAGTTGGCGGCCCGAGACGAGGTCGAGTTCACCGCGGATGGTGACACGTATCCGGTCATCGTCCGCAGCGCACGACACGGCTATCTGGCCCGGTACAGGTGGCGTCGCAGCTGTACATCTACGTAGGCGGAGGGCGCCCGGCACTGTGAGGGACTGTGCCCGGCGAGAAGGGTGCTGCATGGCTCACTCCCGGTGCGCTCGCGGCGGTCCGCTAAAAGTTTTCTCTCAGCGAGGACGCACGTCAACATATACACGAACTTCGGTACGTGCATTTGGATGCCTGTATGGGTCTTCGCTAGAGTGGGGGGTATGGATGAGGTGCTTGAGCCCCACAACGGATGGACGTTCCTGACGAACCACGCCCGCGTCCTCGCTGCCATCGCGGACAATCACAGCGCCCGTGTCCGCGACATTGCCGCCCGCTGCCGCATCACCGAACGCGCCGTGCAGAAGATCATCGCCGACCTGGAGCAGGCCGGTTACCTTTCGCACACCCGCCAGGGCCGCGGCAACACGTATGAGATCGACCCCGCCAAGACCCTGCGGCACCCGACCGAAGCCGACCAGGGCCTGACGGTAGCCACGCTCCTTGCCCTGCTCGTCCAGGACGAAGCCCACCGCATGGCGCCGGACAGCGAGCGCACTCACGTGCCTGCCTGACGGACGGCAGCGACCATGGCTGACCACGCTTGAGGACCGTGAGGCCCTCGTCGAAGGCTCGCCTGCCCAAGTCTGCCGCGTCTTTCAGCTTCTGCCGTTCCAGCTCGGCGGAGCCGAAAGCCCGCCGAGACCGTGCCACGTAGCCATCCAGAGCAGTGATAGCCGCCGCGATATCGGCCAAGACCGTTTCTCTAGACTGATCTGGATGGACATGCGCAGGATCGTCGCAGTGCTGGCCGAGGAAGCTGAGCAGAAGATCCAGGACGAGGTGTGGAAACTGGAGCCGAGCGACCGCGCGCTCGCCGTTGAGACCGCAGCGGGCCTGCGCGACGCTGTCGGCCCTCCGGACGGCCAGGAGGACTTGCCGCAGATCAAGCGGCTCGAACACTTGCGGGAAACTCTCGCCGTCCTGGCCATCTCTCTCGCGCGTACTCACGGCCGTCTGGCCTGGTTCCTCTCTGGTGCTCTCAACGCGCTTGAGCCGGTCCTGCGTTGGCGTGCCATGCCAGCCGACCGTGGCGGCAGCTTCGGCAC
>NZ_WWKH01000839.1:0-1449 GCF_009865595.1 Streptomyces sp. SID1328
CGGCGGACAGGGGGCGGCGCAGCCAGAGGGTGAGGACCTCGTTGCGCCACAGCCGGGGGTTGCGCCCGTGGCGGCCTGCCGGGGCCGGGTGGTGACGGGCCGTCAGGGAGGGGTCGTAGACGACGCCCCAGCCCTCGGCGGCGAGGTCGTAGGCGAGCAGGGTCTCCTCGCCGCCGAAGAAGAGCAGCGGATGGAAGCCGCCGGCCGCGCGGAAGGCGTCTCGGCGGACCACGCAGGCGCAGGCGAGGAAGCCGAGTACCGGGCGCCCCGGCAGGTCGGGTTCGGGCGGCAGCGGGGAGCCGGCGAGCACGGTGTTGAGGGGGTCCTCGGTACCGTCGGGACCGACCAGGGTGCGGGCGACGACCAGGCCCAGCCGGGGGTGGGCGTCCAGCAGGTCGGCGGCGCGGCGCAGCGCGCCGGGCTCCCACCAGGAGTCGTCGTCGCTGAACGCGACGTAGGGGGTGTCGGCGCGGTCCACGGCCAGGTTGCGGCCGAGCGCCCCGGTGTTGGCGCGGGGGCGCAGCAGCCGGGGGGCGCCGGGGTGGCGGCGTACGGCGCGGAGGGAGGCGTCGCCGGTGCTGTTGTCGACGACGATGACCGGTGGCCGTTCGGGCAGCGCGGTCAGGGCGTCGAGGGTGCGGACGAGGCTGGCGCAGCGGTCGCGGGTGATCACAGCGACGGTGACCCGGTCCTCGGCGGTGTCCGGGCGCGTGGCCGACGGGTCAGAGGTGGAGGGCACCGGCATCGACGCCGTCTCCTCTCGGCGGTCCGGTGGGCGGGGTGGGCGGCAGCAGGGCGAGCGCGGCGAGAGCGGCCTCCTCGGCACCGATCCTGAGCAGGCCGGGGTCGGTGACCGTGCCGTGCGGGTCGCCGGGCGGACCTGGCCGCCACAGGGCCCGGTGACGCGGCAGCGCGGGCGGCCCCCACAGGGCGGGCGGTACGGGCCCGAAGAGCGTCACCGAGGGCGTGCCGTGGGCGGACGCCAGGTGGGCGACCCCGGTGTCGCCGCTGACGACCAGCGCGGCGTGGGCGACGAGCGCGGAGAGGTCCCCGAAGGGCAGCCCGCCGGTGAGCAGGTCCCCGGCGGGCACACCTGAGCTGTCGGCGACGTCCTGGACGAGCCGGTCCTCGCCCGGCCCGCCCGTGACGACGACCCGGTGTCCGAGGGCGCGCAGCCGCCGGGCGACGGCGCCGAAGCGTTCGGCGGGCCAGCGCCGGGCGACGGCGTCGGCCCCCGGATGGACGACGACGGCGCCCGGTGCCGGTGAGGGACCGTCCGGCGGGGGCAGCCGCAGGTCGGCCGGGTCGGCGGGGATGCCGTAGGCGGCCAGGAAGCGGCACCAGCGTGCCCGTTCGTGCTCGTCGGCCCGCCAGGCGGGGGGCGGCCGGGAGCCGGGTCCCCGGTGGGCGTGGGCCAGCAGGTACCGGGGGTGGAGGGCGGCGAGGGCG
>NZ_WWKH01000085.1:0-10582 GCF_009865595.1 Streptomyces sp. SID1328
GTCAGGGCGCCGGTGACCGTGATGGTCTTGCCCTTCTTGACCGGCTCCGGGGAGGCGTTGGTGGTGAGCTTGGAGTAGCGCAGCAGGCTGGTGGTGGCCAGGCCGCCCTGGTCCTTGAAGCCGACCTTGCTGTAGTCGGGGCTGGAGGGGTTCTGCCCGTTGAAGGCGGTCGCCTCGGCGGCCAGGGACCACTTGCCGGCGTCGGAGGCGGTCAGGTCGCCCTCGGCCGGGTAGACGTCGATGGTGCCGGTGCAGGTGAGCGTGGTGCTCGTGGCGACCTTGCAGGTGGCGAAGTCGTCGCCCTCGACCGTGGCGGTCGGGTCGTCCAGGGAGCCCCGGTACAGGTAGGCGTCGCTGTAGAAGTCGGCCGCGGTCGCCTTGACGTCGCTGCCGTGGGTCAGCGTGTAGGAGTAGGTCGTGCTGACCTTGCTGGTGGTACCGACCTTGATCGACGAGGCGATCTTCAGGTTCGAGAAGCTGACGTTCATCGTGTACGGCGTGGCCGGTGCGGCGTGCGCGGCCGGAGCGGCGAAGGCAGCGAGAGCCAGGGCGCCGGTGACGGCGGCCACGGTGGCACGTATGCGCATGTGCGATTCCCTCTGGGGGAGAAGTGATCGGTGAGTCGGTCGACTCGGGTGATCAGATCCGTGAGGGGTCTTCCTGGTTGTACGGGCGGGGCGTTCCTTGACCGGGATTTGCCCACTCATTGCCTGGTCAAGGGCCCCGCCCGCTCACCTCTTGCGCACTACTGCCGGATTACTTCACGTCGACGAAGTCGGCGGTCGAGTCGATCGCCGGGGTGGTCGAGGTGCCCGCGAAGCTGTAGCGGAAGTAGCCGTCGGCGGACGCCTTGACGGTGGTCTTCAGGTTGCCCTTGGAGTCCGTCGTGACGGTCTTCAGCGTCGTGTAGGCGCTGGCGCCCTTCTTCTTGAACTGCAGCTTGACGGGCTGCTTGGTGTAGCCGTGGTAGCGGGAGTCGTCCCAGTTCGCGCGCGTCAGGGCGCCGGTGACCGTGATGGTCTTGCCCTTCTTGACCGGCTCCGGGGAGGCGTTGACCGTCAGACGGGAGTAGCGCTGGAGCTTGTTGGAGGCGGCCTTGTCCTTGACCGCGACACCGATCTTGCTCAGGTCCTGCGGGTCGAACGGGTCCTCGCCGTTGAAGGCGACGGCGAAGGCCGCGGTCTTCCAGGTGGCCGCGTCCTCGTTGAAGAGGAAGATCGGGTCGATCTCGATGGTGGCCTTGCAGGACGCGACGGTCGCCGACGACGCGGTGCAGACGGCCGCGTCGCTGTCGATCTCGTTGTCGGCGTAGTCGAACTCCGCACCCCGGTACAGCGCGAGGCCCGTGACGAAGTCGGGGGCGTCGATGTCGACGTCCACGCCGTGCGTCAGCGTGTAGGACACCGGGACCCGGAC
Organism: Streptomyces sp. SID1328; assembly: GCF_009865595.1. Taxonomy (NCBI): domain Bacteria; kingdom Bacillati; phylum Actinomycetota; class Actinomycetes; order Kitasatosporales; family Streptomycetaceae; genus Streptomyces; species Streptomyces sp. SID1328. The sequence goes on from NZ_WWKH01000085.1 coordinate 1,417, forward strand.
CACGTTGGTGGTGCCGACGACGATGTTCTTGCCGCTCTTGACGTTCACCTTCGAGAAGGTGACGTCCATGTCGTAGGGCGTGCCCTTGGACTTGACGCCGAAGCCCTTGACGCCGTGGGAGGCGTGGAGGACCTTGCTCGCGGCCGATGCCTCGGAGGGCGCCACGGGGTGGGCGGCGGCGTGGGCGGCAGGCACGGCGAAGGCAGAGAGGGCCAGGGCGCCGGTCGCGGCTGCCACGGTGGCACGAGTGCGCATGTGCGTTCCCCTGCGTGAAGGGGCCCTGGAGACGGCCGCGCCCGACGGGGCGGACCGGCGTGCTGGGGCCCGAATGATCGTGTGAGCCTGTTGGCTCACACGATCAGACGTGCGATCCGCGGGGACGGTTGTACGAAACTCGCAGATTCTGCGACCAATTCGTGAAGCCGCAGCTCAAGCAACGGACTTCAGTCGAACCAGCGGTCCCGCGCCAGTTCCTCCGTGCGGGACGGGTCCTCCAGGAGGGCGGCCACCTCGAAGCGGCGGGGCCACTGGCCGGAGGCCCAGGCGAGGCCGGCGGCGACGCCTTCCAGGGTGGCCGCGTGGAGGACGCCGTCGTCGGTGAGACGCCAGTCGATCTCGACGCCGTCCACGACGAGTTCGTCGTGCTCGACATAGCCGGCCGGGGCCGCCGGACCGAGCAACGCCCGGACCGGCTCCGGTACCTCGTGCTCGGCACCCTCGGAGTCCACCGCGCCGGTGACGGACTCGCTCAGCCGCCGTACCTGGAACAGCTCGGCCAGCGCGGCGGCCAGGGACGGCCGTACCGGGAGCAGCGGCATCCCGGAGGTGAAGGGCAGCAGGTCGGGCGAGTCGACGACCACCGCGTCCCGCGCGTCCACCACGACCGCGAGCCCGTCACGCACCGCCCGCAGCTCGTCGGGGAGGGTCACCTGCTCCGGGTCCAGGTCGGCCAACGCGCTGTAGAGCCCGTGCAGTTGCACCGGGCTGACCGGTCGGTCGGGGTCCGCGAGCCGGTCGAGGAGTTCGGCGGCACCGCCGGGCTCGTCCAGCAGCGCGGCCACCGAGGTGCGTACCCCGAGAGCCCGGAGGACCTGCTCGTCGTGGAAGCCGGTGGCGTCCGCCTCGTCGTACAGGCCGCGCAGCAGCGGGTCGCCGCCCGCGGCCAGCAGGCCCGCCGGCCGGCGGCCGTCGAGCACCGGGTGCCCGCGCAGCCACCAGGCGGTGTAGGGCCGTACGACCTCGTGGGTGCCGTCCGGGAGGAGGACGCGGACCGGCTGGACGAGGGCGTCGCGCAGCGGGGGCTGGGCCAGCAGGGCGAGCGCCTCGGGCCAGCGGTCGTCGTCCACCAGGTCCAGGTCGCGCACGGCGACGATTTCGGTGGCGACGGGCGGCACCGGGCTGTCGGGGAAGCGGTCGAGGATGTCCTCGGACCACACGTCGACGGCGTCCAGCAGCCCGGCGTCGTCGGGCTCGGCGAAGTCGCTGTCGCGGGGCTCCAGTTCGTCCGGGTCGAGGACCACGTCGGTGGCGCGGACCAGCGCGAAGTCGGCCAGCACCCCGCAGGCGGCGAGCGGCCGGCCGCCCCACTTCTCGGCCAGCTCGGCGTCGACGGCGGCGAGTTCACCCTCGCGGATCACCCGGGCGAACGGGCTGCCGGGCAGCACCAGTTCACCGGCCGGGGCGAGTTCGCCGTCCTCGTCGGGCAGGGCGAGCGCGCCGAGCCAGGGCTCGTCACCGGGCTCCAGGCCCGCGTCGCGGACCAACGCAAGCACGGTGTCGGCGAGTTCCTCGGCGTCCGGGGCGTCCTCCTCCCACATCGCCGCGCCGTCGTCGTCCAGCGAGGCGGCGACGGCGGCGCGGACCTGCGGGGTGGTGAGCACCGCGCGCGGGGTGGCGGGGAGCGCGCCGAGCTTCTCCAGCAGCGGGTGGGCGGCGTCCGCGTGGGCCATCTTCAGGCCGAGCCGGCCCAGCACCTCGGCGTCCGGCGCGGTGGCGTCCGGGGCGGGCAGCAGCACCTGGCGGGGGCCGATCGTGGTCCGGCCGGTCCCGGCGAGCGGCACGGGCAGCCCGGACAGCCGCTCGGGGTCGACCCCGGCGAGGCTGTCGTAGAGCCGCCACCACCACTCGGGTTCCTTCTCCAGCCCGGCCAGCCGGTCCACGGCGTCGGCCAGCGGCAGCCGGGCCACGCCGAGCGCGCGCAGCTCCGGCCGGCGCTCCAGGCCGGCGGGCAGCAGGGTCGGCAGCACCTCGGCGAGGACGCGCACGGTGTCCGCGCCCGCGCCCTCCACGATCTCGGCGTCCCTGGGGCGCAGCGCCTCGGGCAGTTCGTCGTCGCCCTTCGGGGGCAGCGCCGGGGGCAGGAACGCGGTGCGCGGCAGCCGGTCCAGCACGGCCTGGCGGAGTGCGCCGTCCAGCTCGCCCTTGCCGAGCGGGCCGGGGACGAGGTCGATGGCGCCCTCGGTCACCGGGCGCCAGCCGGCGAGGAGTTCGGTGTAGGCGTCGGCCGCGCGCTCCACCAGGAAGTCGGTGAGCGGGCCGGGCGCGGCGTGCCGGCGGGTGGTGTCCAGCGGGAAGGACGCGATGAGCACGCCGGGGAAGCCGAGGGGTTCGTCGCTGGGGGTGGGGGCGTGCAGCACGGGCGCGGTGCGGGGGCGTACCGGGCGGCCCTCACCGTCCTCGGGCACGGCCCAGGTGACCGACCAGTGCGGGCGCAGCCGTTCCTCGACCGGGCGGTCCGCGAGGAGGGCGGCGTCGAGCGGGCCGTGGGCGGCGACGGTGCGCCAGCGGGTGGTGCCGTCGCGGGAGTCGTCCACGACGGTGACGGCGTCCTCGGTACGGCGGCGCAGGATGCGCGGCTCGCGTCCCTCCACCTCGATGACGACCTCTTCCAGGCCGGGCAGGGCGAGCAGCAGGGAGTCGTCCACGGCGTCGAGCAGCCGCTCGGCCAGGGAGGCGGCGGCCGCGTCGCGCAGCGGCAGGATGACGGCGGTGTCGTACGGGTCCGGCGCGGTGCCCTCGGCGGCGAACGGCAGCCTGAGCAGCGGGACGTGGCCGTCGCGGCGGCGCACCTCGTCGCCGAGGCCGGGGCTGTGCCGGGAGGTCTCGGCGGTCAGCTCGCGGGCCTCGGCCAGCGACCAGCGGACCCCGCCGTGCCGGCCGACCAGCGCGGGTTCGTCGGTCACGGAGAGGACGGCGGCGAAGCCGACGCCGAACCGGCCGACGGTGGCGTGCTCGTCGTACCGCTCCCGCTTGGCGGAGGCGCGCAGGGTGGACAGCGACTCGACTCCGGCGGCGTCCAGGGGCGCACCGGTGTTGGCGGCGATCAGCACGCCGCCCTGGAGGGTGAGCCGGAGCCGTCCGGGCGTGTCCGCCCGGGCGGCGGCGTCGGCGGCGTTCTGGGCCAGCTCCACCACGAGCCGGTCGCGGTAGCCGCCGAGGACGAGGTCCTCCTCGGCGTTGGCGTCCTCACGGAACCGGGCGGGACTGGTGGCCCAGGCGTCGAGGACACCGCGGCGGAGACGGGCGGTGCCGAAGGGGTCGGCGCCCTCGGCCGCCGGCCGCACGTACTTGCTCACGTTCACTCTCCATCATCGACGTGAGTTCGAAGGTACAGCGACCTGACGGTCCGTCCTTCGCGCGTACGCGCGGCGGGGTGCGCTACGAGTGGCCCAGTTCCGCCGCTTCGTCGTCGCCCTCGGCCGGGACCGAGCCGGAGTCGGCGGCAGGGCGGAGCGGGAACGGGTCGAGCCTGGTCTCGTCCACCACGGGCAGCGGCGGGCGGGGCGGGGTCGGCATGACGGCGGCCTCGGAGTGGGCGCCGCAGCCGTAGGCGAGGGAGACCACGCGGCCGTCGGCCGGGGAGAACTCGTTGCCGCAGACGCCGAACGCCTGGCCCAGCGAGCCGCCGAGCGGGACGAGGAAACCGCAGGTCGCGCAGGTGGCGGGGGCGGCCTGGGCCATGGCGGACTTCGAACCGAACGCCTCCTCCCAGCGGTCGGCGGCGACATGCAGGCCGTAGCGGGACAGCACGCGGGCGCGGCGCATGCCCAGTTCCTCGGCGACCGAGGTGATCGAGCCACGCGCGGGCGGGCCGGCCTGGACGGCGGGGCTGCCGGGGACGACCTCGGCGTCCTCGCGCTCGGCCACCTCGCTCAGGCCCTCGGCCAGCACGGAGTTCGGCGGCGGCTCCTCCTCGCCGGAGAAGCCGGGCTCCAGGCGCAGGTCCTCCTCGTCGGTGGGCAGGAGGTCGCCGGGGCCGAGGTCGCCGGGGCGCAGCCGCTCGCTCCACGGCACCCACTCGGGGGCGAGGAGGGCGTCACGGCCGGGCAGCAGCACGACCTCGTCCAGGGTGACGATCTTGGCGCGGGAGGCGCGGGCGACGGTGGCGGCCCAGCGCCAGCCCCGGTAGCCCGGTTCCTTGCACTCGAAGAAGTGGGTGACCACGCGGTCACCCTCCGACACCACACCGAGGTGTTCACCGACGACACCGGGAGCGGCCGCTTCCTCCGCTGCGGTGCGCGCGAGGTCGACCGCCTCGGCGCACAGGCGGTCAGGGGTGCGGCTTCGCGTGGTCGCTGCGCTCACAGGTATCGCTTCTCTCCTACGCCGTCTACGAGTGCGGATGCCCTCCGGCGGTGAAGCGGACGGAGCGGACCTGTGGGCCGCATCGACGTCCGCGTCCGATCACGCGCGGGCGCACCTCTGCCATCCATTCTGCGTTATGGCTGAGATACGCACGCTACCCCGTCGCCCGTGGTGGGGGACAGTCCGCGGCCACCCGGCGGGTTCCGGACAGGTGGATCCGCACGGGTCCGGGTCGACTCGCATGGCCGCAAACCGCCTATCGGACGGCCACTCGGGGCACTATGAAGCACGTGACAGCCACGGACAGGGGGCGCGGTGGCGGCGGTTCGGGCCGCGTCGGCGGTGTCGTCCGCTCCGTCGGCCGTGCCCTGCACCTGCCGGTGACCGGCACGGCGCGCGGCATCCGGAAGGTCACGCACGCCCACGGGGCGGGCGAGTCGGGGCTCGGCAAGCTGATCGAGTTGCACGCGGTGAACGGTGCCGGGGACGTCCTGATCACCGTGGCGCTGGCCTCCACGGTCTTCTTCTCGGTGCCGACCGACGAGGCCCGTGGCCGGGTCGCGCTCTATCTCGCCATCACGATGGCGCCCTTCACCGTCCTCGCCCCCGTGATCGGCCCGCTGCTGGACCGGCTCCCGCACGGGCGGCGGGCCGCGATGGCCGGCGCGATGCTGGCCCGCGCGCTGCTCGCGCTGGTGCTGTCGGGGGCGGTGGCGAGCGGCGGCCTCGAGCTGTATCCGGCCGCGCTCGGGGTGCTGGTGGCCTCCAAGGCGTACGGGGTGGTGCGCAGCGCGGTCGTACCCCGGCTGCTGCCGCCCGCGTTCTCCCTGGTCAAGGCCAACTCACGGGTCACGCTGGCCGGGCTGCTGGCCACCGGGGTGGCGGCGCCGATCGGGGCGGGGCTCCAGATGGCCGGCGACCCCTGGCCGCTGTACGGGGCCTTTGTGATCTTCGTGGCGGGTACGTTCCTGTCCTTCTCGCTGCCCCGCACGGTGGACTCGGCCAAGGGTGAGGACGTGGCGCTGCTCGCGGCGGACGAACGGCATCTGCACGGGCCGCAGCGCCGCCAACTGGCTAAGCGGCCGGGGCTGCGTACGGTCGGGCCCGCCGTGACCCACGCGCTGGGCGCCAACGCGGCGCTGCGCTGCCTCTCCGGGTTCCTGATCTTCTTCCTGGCGTTCCTGCTGCGCGAGCACCCGCTGGCCGGACAGAGCGCGGCCGTCTCGCTGGGCATCGTCGGGGTGGCGGCGGGCGCGGGCAACGCGCTGGGGACGGCGGTGGGGGCGTGGCTGCGCTCCAAGGCGCCCGAGATCATCATCGTGACGGTGGTCGCCGTCGTCCTCGGCGCCGCCGTCGTGGCCGCGGTGTTCTTCGGCGCCGTCCTGGTGGCCTGCCTCGCCGCCGTCGCCGGCTTCGCCCAGGCCCTCGGCAAGCTCTCCCTGGACGCCCTCATCCAGCGCGACGTCCCCGAAGCCGTCCGGAGCTCCGCCTTCGCCCGCTCCGAGACCATCCTCCAGATGGCCTGGGTCTTCGGCGGCGCGGTGGGCATCGTCATGCCCCTCAACGGCACCCTCGGCCTGGCGGTGGCCGCCGCCCTGGTGGCCCTGGGCTGGCTGACGACCGTGCGGGGGCTGCTCGCGGCCGCCCGGCACGGAGGGCGGACGCGGCCACGGGTGGCCTGACGGAGTCCACGTGTCGTACCCCACGTGGACTCCCCGCGAGGTGTGCCCGATAGCCTTCGGGCATGACCTCGCTGCAATCCGCCCCGCGACGCCGCCGGGCGCTCGCCGCCGCCGGTGCCGTTTCCGCCGGACTGCTCGTTCTCTCGGCCTGTGACAAGCCGACGCCCGTCTCCACGGTCACCGTCGGGGACAGCTCGGTCAGTTCCGAGGCGCTCTGCTACAACGGCGACAAGACGCTGACCGCCAAGTCCCTCGCGCAGTGCGCGAAGAAGGCCGGCGACGAGAAGACGATCACGGTGGACCCGGACGACGACACCGTTCGCGTCGGCGTCGACCCGAAGATCGCGGACGCGGGCTGGGTGCTGCTGGTCAACGGCCGCCAGTTCACCGACGTCAGCAAGAAGACGTACAGCACCATCCCCGGCAGCGCGTTCTTCAACGCGCAGTACGGCACCCAGGGCACCACCAACACGCTGTCCATCCAGATGGGCACCGGTTCGTCGGCCAAGGGTCTGTGGAGCTACAAGCTCAAGAAGGCGACCTCCTGACGGAGGCTCCCGCTCCCGTGAACGCCCGTACGCGCGTCCTCGTCGCCACCGCCGTCCCGGCCGAACGGGACGCGGTGGCACGGGCGTTTCCGGGCCCGGCCGAAGAGGTACGGCTGCCCGGCGCGACGCTGCTGCGCACGGACGGCGGCCACGACCTGCTGGCCGCCGGTGTGGGCCCCGCCCTCGCCGCCGCCTCCACCGCCGGCGCCCTGACCGCCGCCGCCCTCAGGGGCACCCCCTACGGTCTGGTCGTCTCGGCCGGGATCGGGGGCGGTTTCCAGCCGGAGGCCCCCGTCGGCTCGCTGGTCGTCGCCGACGCGATCACCGCTGCGGACCTCGGCGCCGAGACCCCGGACGGCTTCCTGCCGGTCACCGACCTCGGTTTCGGCACCGTCACCCATCTGCCGCCGAATTCACTCGTACGGGGAGTCGTCGAGGCCACCGGTGCCCGCCCCGGCACCGTGCTGACCGTCTCCACCGTGACCGGCACCGCCACCCGCGCCGCCGCCCTGCGCGAGCGTCACCCCGGCGCGCTGGCCGAGGGCATGGAGGGGTTCGGGGTCGCCGAGGCGGCCGCCGCGCACGGCGTGCCGGTGCTGGAGATCCGCGCGGTGTCCAACCCCGTCGGTCCCCGCGACCGCGCCGCCTGGCGCATCGGCGACGCGCTCACCGCCCTCGCCGGGGCCTTCGGGAAGCTCGCGCCCGCTTTGGAGAGTTGGAACACGCATGACGACTGAGCCCCTGCAGATCGCGTACTCGCCCTGCCCCAACGACACGTTCGTCTTCGACGCCGTCGCGCACGGCCGGGTCCCCGGCGCCCCCGCCCTGGACGTGACCTTCGCGGACATCGACATCACCAACGGCATGGCCGAGCGCGGCGAGTCCGACGTGCTGAAGGTGTCGTACGCCGTGCTGCCGTACGTCCTGGACGAGTACGCCCTGCTGCCCTGCGGCGGCGCGCTGGGCCGGGGCTGCGGGCCGCTGGTGCTGACGCGGGAGGCCGGTGCCGATCTGACCGGGCGCACGGTGGCGGTGCCGAGCGAGCGCTCGACGGCGTACCTGCTGTTCCGCCTCTGGGCCGCGGACACCCTCCCGGACGGGGTCGGGGAGATCGTGGTGATGCCGTTCCACGAGATCATGCCGGCCGTGCGGGACGGCAAGGTGGACGCCGGGCTCGTCATCCACGAGGCCCGCTTCACCTACCAGCAGTACGGGCTGCACAAGCTCGCGGACATGGGCGAGCACTGGGAGCGGACCACGGGGCTGCCGATCCCGCTCGGCGCGATCATCGCCAAGCGGTCGCTGGGCGCCGGGACGCTCCAGCGGCTCGCGGACGCCTTCCGCGCCTCCGTCCGGGCCGCGTGGGACGACCCGGAGGCGTCGCGCGCCTACGTCATGGAGCACGCCCAGGAGATGGACCCGGCCGTCGCCGACCAGCACATCGGGCTGTACGTCAACGAGTTCACCGCCGACCTCGGCGAGGACGGGTACGCGGCGATCCGGGGACTGCTGACGCGTGCGGCGGCCGAGGGCCTCGTACCGGCCCTCGGCCCTGAGGCGCTGGCGTTCCCTTGACGGTCGGGTCAGACGTCGAGCTGGTCCGCCACGGCGCGGAGGAGACCGGCGATCTTCTTCCCCGAGGTGCGCTCGGGGTAGCGGCCCTTCTCCAGCATCGGCGTGATGTTCTCCAGCAGCGTGGTGAGGTCCTGCACGATCGAGGCCAGCTCGTCCGGCTTCTTGCGCTGTGCGGCGGCCACGGACGGGGTCGGGTCGAGCACGGTCACGGAGAGCGCCTGGTCACCGCGCTGGCCGGCCACGACGCCGAACTCCACGCGCTGTCCCGGCTTGAGCGCCTCGACGCCGGCGGGCAGGACCGAGGAATGGACGAAGACGTCGCCGCCGTCGTCGCGGGAGAGGAAGCCGAAGCCCTTCTCGCTGTTGAACCACTTGACCTTGCCGGTGGGCACGTCTGTCCTCGTCCTCGTACTCGTCGGGAAAAGCTCGGAAAGGGCTCGGTGTAGCACTGTGGCGGGTCGACCATGACCCGCCGACACCAAGGCTAATGGTCTTCGGGCGGGTGACAAGGTGCTCCCCGGTTGTTCTCTCGCGCTGGGAACTACCCTGGTCCGGTGCGTGACAAAACCCAAACGAATTCCGCCGGGCCCGGTGACGGACTGATCCGCGCCGGTGTCGTCGTCTTCTTCCTCGGCGCCGTGGCCACGCTTGTCACGGTGGCCCCGCTCTTCCTCGGCAGCCATCCGTTCCCCACCTACATGTTCGGCCTGAGCATGCTGATGGCGGTCGGGTTCCTGATGGCCGGGGCGGGCGTGCTCCGCTCGGTGGCGGCGGGCC
>NZ_WWKH01000840.1:0-1322 GCF_009865595.1 Streptomyces sp. SID1328
CGGGCGAGGGGCTGGCCGAGCGCATCGGGGCGCACGGCGCGCTGCGGCTGCGCGACCGCGCCGGGCGCCTGCTCACCGAGCACGTGGACCGGGTCCTGCACGGCGAGCGCGAGCGCCGCCTCGCCCCCATCGACGCCCTGGACGTCCACGCCGAGTCGCAGGCCGAACTCATCGCCGCGCTGTCCGTACTGCAGAAGGAGAGGTGACCGGTGACCGCCGCCGCCCAGAAGCACCAGATGGATCACGTCGAGGCCACGGCCCCCGCCGACGAGGAGCCGCACGCGCGCGTGGAGGGCGATCAGCGTCCCGATGAGGAGGTCGCCTGGGACGACGGCCTCATCGCCCGCCGCGTCACCGACGGCACCGCACCCCAGGAGGCCCCCGCGCGCGGGGCGACGAGCGGCTCCCCGGCGCCGCTGGCCTACGACGGCCCCCTGCGCTCCCGTCTCGACGCGCTGCGTGAACTCGTCGGCCTGTCCCGCGCCCGCCTCGACAACCAGACCCTCGCCGAGGCCGCGCGCGTGCTGGACGAGGCCACCGCCCGGCGCAAGCTGTCCGGGCAGCACACGGTCGTCGCCATCGCGGGCGCGACCGGCAGCGGCAAGTCGCAGCTGTTCAACACGCTCGCCGGGGTGCCCATCTCCGAGACCGGGGTGCGTCGTCCGACGACCGCCGCGCCCATCGCGTGCAGTTGGAGCGACGGCGCGGCGACCCTCATCGACCGCCTCGGCATCCCCGGCCGGCTGCGCCGCCGCCCCCTGCAGAGCGCCGAGGCCGAGGCGCAGTTGCGCGGGCTGGTCCTGATCGACCTGCCCGACCACGACTCCGCCGCCGTACAGCACCGCGAGCACGTCGACCGGGTCCTCAAGCTGGTCGACGCCGTCATCTGGGTGGTCGACCCGGAGAAGTACGCCGACGCCGCGCTGCACGAGCGCTATCTGCGGCCGATGGCGGGCCACGCCGAGGTGATGATCGTCGTCCTCAACCAGACCGACCGGCTGCCCGCCGAGGCGACCGAGCAGATCCTCGACGACCTGCGCCGGCTGCTGGACGAGGACGGCATCGCGCTCGGCGAGTACGACGAGCCCGGCGCCACCGTCCTCGCCCTCTCCGCGCTCACGGGGGACGGCGTCGGCGACCTGCGGGAGACGCTCGGCAAGCTCGTGGCCGAGCGGGGCGCGGCCGCCCGCCGGGTCTCGGCCGACGTGGACGCGGCCGCCGCCGGTCTGCGGCCGGTGTACGCCGCCGGGCAGGGCGTCGGGCTCAGCGAGGAGGCGCGGGAGGAGTTCTCCGGGCGGCTCGCGGACGCGGTCGGCGCCACC
>NZ_WWKH01000841.1:0-1039 GCF_009865595.1 Streptomyces sp. SID1328
CATCGGCGCGCTGCCGCCTCCGCTGCGGCCGGCCGCGCTGCACGCCTTCTCCTCGTCCATCACCGACGTCTTCCTCTACGCCGCCCCGGTCGCGCTCCTCGGCTTCGTGCTGGCCTGGTTCCTCAAGGAGGACCGGCTGCGCGGCTCGGTCACCGCGCCGGACGCCTCCGAGACCATCCCGCCCAACCCGGTCCACCGCTCCTCCTACGAGGAGGTGTGCCGCGCGCTGTCCACGCTCGGCACCCGCGAGGGGCGGCGGGAGATCTACGAGGAGATCACCGCCCGCGCCGGGTACGACCTGCTGCCCGCCGCGAGCTGGATGCTGCTGCGGATGCGCAAGCACGGGTCCGTGGAGCCGTACGTCCTCGCCGAGCGCGCTCCCGTGCCGCTCAGCACGGTGCTGGCCGCCGCCCGGCAGGTCGAGGAACGGCGGCTCGCCGCGCGTGACGGGCTCGAGCTGTCGCTCACCCCGGCCGGGGCGGAGGTCGCCGAGCGGCTGGCCAAGGCCCGCGAGGACTCGCTGTCCGACCTGCTGGGGGACTGGTGGGAACCCGGACGGCCCACGGATCTCGTGCAGTTGGTGAAGGAACTCACCGCCGAGCTGTGCGGCTCCGAGCGGGAGCGTCCGCAGGTACGGAAGCCTGGCTGAGGTCCTTGGTGAACCAGTGCTCGGCGTACGGGTCCTCGTTGTGCCGTTCCGTCTCGGTGTAGCCGAGCCGGGCGTACAGGGTGCGGGCCTCCACCAGGTCCGTGCGGGTGTCCAGGATCATCCGGCGGGCACCGAGGGCGCGGGCGGCCTCCTCGGCGGCACGGACCAGCGGGGCGGCGCCGCCCCGGCCGCGCGTGTGCGCGTACAGGAAGACGCGGGTCAGTTCCGCGGTGTCCGGGGCGAGCAGGCGTACGCCCGCCGAGCCGGCCGGTTCACCCCCGTACCGCGCGACCAGCAACTCGCCTGTCGGCGGGGCGAGTTCGGCGCCGGTGCGGGCCGCGATCTCCCGCTCCAGCTCGGCCGGGTCGGTGCGGTGCCCCTCGTGCAGCA
>NZ_WWKH01000842.1:0-798 GCF_009865595.1 Streptomyces sp. SID1328
GCAGCACCGCCCGTTCCACGCCGGGGTCCAGGGCCGGCCGCAGACGGCTCGGCGGAAGCACCTTGCCCGGCGGGCCCGGCACGGTCCCGGTCAGCAGCTCGTAGCCCACCGCGCCCAGGCTGTAGACGTCGGCGCGCTCGTCGATGCCGGCGCCCGGTTCGGCCTGCTCCGGGGGCTGGTAGCCCGCCGAACCCGCCGCGAGGGTCAGCGCCGACGCCTGTGCCAGGCTCTTGGCCAGCCCGAGGTCGGCCAGCAGCAGCCGGCGCCCGCCGTCCGGGGCGGTGCGCAGCAGCAGGTTGGTCGGCTTGATGTCCCGGTGCACGATGCCCGCCTCGTGCAGCGCGGCGGCGCCCCGCGCGGCCAGCGCCGTCAGCTCCAGTGCCTCGGACACCGGCGGCGGACCGTCGGCGCACAGGTCGGTGAGGGTGCCTCCGTCGGCGTACTCCATGACGAAGTACGGCCTGCCGTCCTCCAGTTCACCGATGTCGTAGACCTGCACCACCCGGCTGGACCCCGCCCGGCGCAGCAGCCGCGCCTCGGAGAGGAAGCGCTCGCGCACATCGAGGCGGTGGGACCAGTTGTCGGCGAGCACCTTGACCGCCACCAGGGCGTCCAGTTCGTCGTCGTGGGCGAGCCACACCGTGGCGAACGCCCCGCTGCCCAGGCGCTGTTCAAGGCGGTACCGGCCGATCCGCTCCGGGGGGTGCATACGACTATCATGCCTGGCCCGAGATCGACTCCGAGAGGAGAGCCGACGTGCCGGACGCCGCGACGGCCGAGGAGCTGGCCCGCCTGGCG
>NZ_WWKH01000843.1:0-874 GCF_009865595.1 Streptomyces sp. SID1328
AGCAGCAGCCGATGAAGATGGCCGCCGCCGAGGCGCTGTGGGACAGGGAGGCCCCGGCTGCCTTCTCCGCCTTCTCCGTGCCGGACGTCGCCCACCAGCGCAACAGCGTCGACATCCAGGTCCCCGGCCTGCTCTCCTTCCTGGCGCACAAGGACTTCCACTCGGCGGTACCCGGCATAAACGACACGGCCGGCGCCGAGGCGGCCGCGTACGGCGGTTCACCATCCGAGTACATCCCGAACGTCCCCGTGACGTACTGGGGTTTCCGGGCGATGATCCTGTTCGGCATGACCTCCTTCAGCCTCGGCGCGGCCGGACTCTGGCTGACGCGGCGGAAGTTCTGGGTCGCCCCCGGGTACCGCACCGGCTCGTTCGACGTCCCCCGGCTGATGCTCACGAAGAACCGCGAACTGGGCGCCATGGCGAGCGGGCTGGCCTGGCGGGCCGGCATCCTCACCCTGGCCTTCCCGGTGATCGCCAACTCCTTCGGCTGGATCTTCACCGCGATGGGCCGTCAGCCCTGGGCCGTCACCGGACTGCTGCGCACCGTGGACGCGGTCTCCCCGAACGTCTCGCTCACCGAACAGCTCGTGACGCTCACCGGGTTCAGCCTGCTGTACATCGCGCTCGCCGTGGTCGAACTCAGGCTGCTGGTGAAGTACGCGGGCGGCGGACCGGTCACCTCCGAGCGGCCACCGCTCAGGGACATCACGCTCGGCGGGGACTCCACGCTCGAAGGCTCCCCGAGGGACGCCGACAAGCCGCTCGCCTTCGCCTACTGATCAGTTAGAGAGAGTCCGGAACCGTGCATCTCCATGACCTCTGGTTCTTCGTCATAGCCCTGCTGTGGGTCGGCTACTTCTTCCTGTAGGGC
>NZ_WWKH01000844.1:0-288 GCF_009865595.1 Streptomyces sp. SID1328
CGCCCCGGCACCCGTCCCGCAGCCGTGGCCCGATGACGAGGACGACGACACGGCGGGCGCGGGTCTGCCCGGCGCCGCGCTGCCGCCGCAGTTCACGCCGCAGCCCCGGGCCGCACAGCCCCTCCCCGCCGAGGCGCCCGACTCCACCCAGGGCCGCGCCATCAGCGTGCGCACGCTGGGCCAGGGCGTGCCGTTCGTGCGGCAGGCCGCGCAGGTGCAGCAGCCGACCGCGACCCCGCCCCCGCACGCGACCAACGGCAGCGGGCGGCGCCGCAAGCTGGGCACCCC
>NZ_WWKH01000845.1:0-219 GCF_009865595.1 Streptomyces sp. SID1328
CGAGCGCGGCCCGCGCGGGGTCGGCGTCGGGGGCGGTGTCGTCCAGCCAGCCCGCGCGGACCGCTTCGGCCGTCTCCTGCTCGACCTCGGTGAGGCGCTGGCGCAGGTGCCCGATCTCGCTGCGGGCCCGCTGGGCGTCGGTCGCGGCGGACGTGGAGTCGCGGTACGCGGCGTCGCTGACCTCCTGGAGCGCGGCGGAGCGCTCCTCCTCCTCGTTGG
>NZ_WWKH01000846.1:0-224 GCF_009865595.1 Streptomyces sp. SID1328
CGTGCCGGTGTTCGGCGAGGGCGGCGAGGTTGACGTCGTTGCCCGCGAAGGCGGGCCCGGTGATCCCGGCGGCGTGCACGAGGCCGGCGAAGATGCGGCGCACCGGCTCCCCGGCCGGCCAGGCCAGATGGAGGGGGTTGAGGGCGAGCCCGTCGGGTTCGGTGACGGCGGACGGCACGGCGAGCCCGGCGCCCACGCAGCGGCGGCCCGTGGCCCGCAGCAGG
>NZ_WWKH01000847.1:0-1080 GCF_009865595.1 Streptomyces sp. SID1328
CGGGTAGGTGAGCCCGAGGTCCTTGAGCAGCACCCGGTAGACGCCGTTGAAGGCGCGGGAGGCGGCGTTCAGGGAGAAGCAGATCTGCCGGTCCAGGCGGAGCCAGTCCGGGTCGGCGGCGTCGGTGGCGGGGCCGGCCGACGGGGTGGGCGAGACGCTCATGGCACCCAGGATAGCGGGACGGCGACAGTTTGGTTGTGCGCAATTTAATTGTGTGCTCTACTCAATGCCGAGGGCGGCGGCCCATCCCGGCCCGCCGCCACCGACTTCACCGAGAGGACCGGTCTCCCCATGGACGCGCTCTACACCGCCGTCGCCACCGCCACCCACGGCCGCGAGGGCCGCGCCGTCTCCTCCGACGGCCGCATCGACCTGCCGCTCGCCATGCCGGTCGAGCTGGGCGGCGACGGCCAGGGCAGCAACCCCGAGCAGCTCTTCGCCGCCGGCTACGCCGCCTGCTTCGGCAGCGCCCTCGGCCTGGTCGGCCGCCAGGCCAAGGTGGACGTCTCCGACGCCGCCGTCACCGCCGAGGTCGGCATCGGCAAGGAGGGCGAGGGCTTCGGCCTCAAGGTGACGCTCCGCGTCGAGCTGCCCGACACCGTGGACGAGGAGACCGGCCGCAAGCTGGTCGAGACCGCCCACCAGGTCTGCCCCTACTCCAACGCCACCCGCGGCAACGTCGAGGTCACCCTCGTCGTCGAGTGACCTCGCGTTTCACGAGGACCGGGTGAGCTGATCGGCTCCCACGGCCGGGCCGGGGATGCGCGCCGCACCGGTGGCGGGCATCGCCTCGCCGAGCAGCAGGGTGCGCACCACCCGCTCGGCGGCCCGGCCGTCCTCGAACTCGCAGAACCGCGCCCGGAAGTCGGCCCGCAACGCGGCCGACTCCCCGTCCCGCCATCCCCCGGACTCGAACAGCCGGACCAACTCCCCCTGGGAGTAAGTGACATGGCCCGGCGGGCGGGCGGTGATGTCCAGATAGGCGCCCCGGCTCGCCCGGAACGTGTCCCAGTCGTCGGCGTGGACCACGATCGGGCGGTCCAGCACGGCGTAGTCGAACATGATCGACGAGTAGTCCGT
>NZ_WWKH01000086.1:0-5107 GCF_009865595.1 Streptomyces sp. SID1328
GGAGCGCACGCGGCCCCCGCACACCGCACCCCTCCTGAGCACGGTCGTCCTGCGCTGCTGAGCGGGCCGAGCAGTCGGCACCGCCCACGTCAGCCCCGAAACAGGAGGACCACAGCCATGCCCACCGACCTGTACGCGGTCCTGCGCGCCCTGCTGCGCGCCGAGGCCCGGCGCAACGCGCCCGATCAGCGGGACGAGGCGGCTCAGCGGCAGCGACCGCCCAGGGAGAAGCGCCGCTGACGCACCGGCGGGGGCGGGCTACCTCCCCCGCCTGGCCGTGCCGAACAGCGAACGGGTGATCTCCCGGCCGAGCTGCGTGCCCACCGAGCGCGCCAGCGACCTGAACATCCCGCTGCCGACGACCTGTTCCACCAGCGAGGGCTCCTCGGCCGGCGCCTTCTCCCGCTTGGCCCGGCGCGCCTCGGCGGGAGGCCGGGCCTGGGCCGTCGTCAGCTTCTCGTACGCCGACTCGCGGTCCACAGCCTGTGCATAACGTCCGTACAGCGGCGACTCCCGCACCGCCCGGTCCAGCTCGGCCGCGTCCACCGGGCCCATCAGGGACTCCGGGGCGCGCAGCCGGGTGGCGGCGACCGGGGTGGGGGCGCCGTTCTCGCTGAGCACGGTGATCACGGCCTCGCCGGTGCCGAGCCCGGTGAGCAGTTCCTCCAGGTCGTACGGGGAGTCGGGGAAGGTCTTCACGGTCGCCTTCAGCGCCTTCTGGTCGTCCGGGGTGAAGGCTCGCAGGGCGTGCTGGACGCGGTTGCCAAGCTGGCCGAGCACGTCGGAGGGGACGTCCTTCGGGGTCTGGGTCACGAAGAACACGCCGACGCCCTTGGACCGGATCAGCCGCACGGTCTGCGTGATGGCGTCCAGGAACGCGGCCGAGGCGTCGTGGAAGAGCAGATGCGCCTCGTCGAAGAAGAACACCAGCTTCGGCTTGTCGGTGTCCCCGACCTCGGGCAGATCGTGGAAGAGGTCGGCCAGCAGCCACATCAGGAACGTGGAGAACAACTGCGGCTTGTCCTGCACCGCGGGCAGCTCCAGTACGGAGACCAGGCCGCGTCCGTCCGGGGCGAGACGCAGCAGGCCGGCGGTGTCGAACTCGGGCTCGCCGAAGAAGTCCGCCATGCCCTGGGCCTCGAACGCGGTCAGCGAACGCAGGATCACCCCGGCCGTGGCGGTGGACAGGCCGCCGATGCCCTTCAGTTCGGGCTTGCCCTCGTCGGAGGTGAGGAAGGCGACGACCGCGCGGAGGTCCTTGAGGTCGATCAGCTCCAGGCCCTTGGTGTCGGCGTAGTGGAAGATCAGGCCGAGGGACTGCTCCTGAGTACGGTTCAGGCCCAGCACCTTGGAGAGCAGGACGGGCCCGAAGCTGGTGACGGTGGCCCGCACCGGGATGCCGTGGCCGATCCCGCCGAGCGCCAGGAACTCCACCGGGAAGCCCTCGGCCGACCAGCTCTGCCCGGTCTCCGCCGCGCGCGTGCTCACCCGGTCCCCGCCCTGGCCGGGCCGGGCGATGCCGGAGAGGTCGCCCTTGACGTCCGCGAGGAACACCGGGACGCCCTGGGCGGAGAGTTGCTCGGCGATGAGCTGGAGCGTCTTGGTCTTGCCGGTGCCGGTGGCGCCCGCGACCAGTCCGTGCCGGTTCAGCATCGGCAGCGGCACCCGTACCTGCGCGTCCGGGTGGCACACCCCGTCCCACAGCAGCGCGCCGAGCTCCAGCGCCGGGCCGGTGAAGGCGTAGCCGGCCGCGATCGGGCGGGCCGCGTCGGGCAGTTGTGCCGGGCCGGGACCCCCGGGGGCGGGCGTGGTCGCGCTGTCGCTCATCTCAAGGCCCCTCGTCCCGGCGACCGCCACTGCCGGTAGTCGCCGTAATGCCCGCTTTGCCGTGTCTTTTTCAGCGTCGCACTCCGCCGCCATGGCTGCGCCCGGAACGTCTGGGCCGGTAGGCTTTCCGTGTGATCTTCAAGCGCATCGGAAACGGCCGGCCGTACCCCGACCACGGCCGGGAGAGCACCCGGCAGTGGGCGGACGTCGCGCCGCGCCCGGTCCGCCTCGATCAGCTCGTGACCACCAAGCAGCAGCTCGACCTGGAGACGCTGCTCGCCGAGGACTCCACGTTCTACGGCGACCTCTTCGCCCACGTCGTCAAGTGGCAGGGCGACCTCTATCTGGAGGACGGGCTGCACCGCGCGGTCCGCGCCGCGCTCCAGCAGCGCCAGGTGCTGCACGCCCGCGTCCTCGAACTGGGCTGACGAGCGTTCCGGGCAAGCCCGACTGGCCCGTACGGCCCGCCGGTTACCCCTTTCGGGTTCGGCTACGCCGGATGGACTGATCATCTAATAGGCATCGCGGCCTCGGCGCACTACGCTGCGCTCATGAGCATGCTGACTCCCCCCGGCATGGGCGGTAAATACCGGATCACAGGGGACACCTACCCTCGGATGCGCCCGCCCCGGCGACGCGGCAGGCTCGTCGCCGCCGTCGTGGCCTCCGTGGCCGCGCTGGGCGTCGCCGGCTGGGGCACGCTGCAGCTCATCGACGTCTTCACCGGCGGCGACGGCTCGGTGTCCGGTCACGCGGCGGACTGCCGCACCAAGGTCGCCAAGGCGGCTCCGGTCAAGGCCCTGCCCAAGCCCGGCACCATCACCGTGAACGTCTACAACGCCACCACGCGCTCCGGGCTCGCCAAGCAGACGGCGGACGAGCTGAAGAAGCGCGGCTTCAAGATCGGCGACGTGGGCAACGCGGACAAGCAGTTCGACAAGAAGGTCAAGGGCACCGGGATGCTCATCGGTCCCGCCACCGCCCTCGACACCACGCTGCCGGTGCTGAGCACCCAGCTCACCGACGCGGAGCGGCGTACCGACGCGGCCCGCAAGGGCGCCGAGCTGGACCTGGTCATCGGGGACAAATTCAAGGCCCTCACCCAGCGGCCGGCGGCCGACAGCGCGGTGACCAGGCTGACCGCGCCGGAACAGGTGGCCGCCGTGACGTCCACCAAGAAGAAGACCTGCTGAGCCCGACAGCAAGAAGGGGGGCCACCCGACCGGGCGGCCCCCCCTTCCGCTGTCCTGGTACTTACTCGGCCGCGCCGTACAGGCGGTCGCCCGCGTCGCCCAGGCCCGGCACGATGTAGCCCTGCTCGTTCAGGCGCTCGTCCACCGCGGCGGTGACCACGGTGACCGGGGTGCCGGCCAGCTCGCGCTCGAGGATCTCCACGCCCTCGGGAGAGGCCAGCAGGACCACGGCGGTCACGTCGTCGGCGCCACGGCCGATCAGCTCGCGGATGGCCGCGACCAGGGTGCCGCCCGTGGCCAGCATCGGGTCCAGGACGTACACCTGGCGGCCGGAGAGGTCGTCCGGCATGCGGGAGGCGTAGGTCTCCGCCTGGAGCGTCTTCTCGTTGCGGATCATGCCCAGGAAGCCCACCTCGGCGGTCGGCAGCAGCCGGACCATGCCGTCCAGCATGCCCAGGCCGGCGCGCAGGATCGGCACCACCAGCGGGCGCGGGCGGGCGAGCTTGACGCCGGTGGTCCGGGCCACCGGGGTCTGGATGTCGACGGCCTCGGTGCGCACGTCCCGCGTGGCCTCGTAGGCGAGCAGGGTGACCAGCTCGTCGGCGAGACGGCGGAAGGTCGCGGAGTCGGTGCGCTGGTCGCGCAGCGTGGTGAGCTTGTGAGCGACCAGGGGGTGGTCGACGACGTGGAGACGCATGTCCTCAACAGTAACCGTGCCCGCCCTGTGCCTCGTCTCGGCATCAAAACGCCCGTCCGGGGGAATGCGCACAGGACCGACCGGGGTGGTGAAACCGTGGCTGACCTGCCGAACCTGCCGAACAACGGCCCGGCGACGACCGGGGAGATCGGGCCCTTCAGGCCCCCACGGCCCGAGACGGAAGCCGAACGCAGGCGCCGCCGGGCCCAGTTCCTCCGCGACCTGGCCGAGGCCCGGCAACTGCGCGACCGGGTCCAGCCGCGCCGCGCCAAGGCGGCCCGGCTGCGCCACGCCATGCGCATGCGAACGTTCCGCTGGTAGCCCCGGCCGTCGTACGGTCCTGTCAGCACGCACCGGGGAAAGCTCCCGGCGAGGATGATCGGCGCTCGCGACGCCGCGTACGATCCGCAGGTGGCGGCAACGGGTGCGCTGGAGAGCCCATCACGGACCCGCGGTCGGCCGTTTGGTGACGGACGGCCGAAACAGCCGGACACGGGGAGCCGAAGACGTCCCCTGAGCGACTTGTTTCTGCCACGATTCCCAGTGGGCGGACCCCGGAGCGCAGCTGCTCCGCCGCCCGGACCTCCGCCGGGGGGACCCCCCGACCGGCACACCTATGACCAGTGGGAGAGTCACGGTGTACTTCGCCGCACTGCTCGCGCGCACCGAAGACGGGTGGGAAGCGAGCGACACGGAGCTCGACGATGTGGAGACCCTGTCCGATCTGGCCGACCTCGCCCGCGAGGCGTCACCGGAGGAGGACACGGTGCTCGTCCTGATCGAGCAGGAGGACTCCTGGTTCGGGGTCGTCCGGGTGGACGGGGAGGAGGACCCCCGTATCTATGTCTCCGACGCGGCCGCCGCCGCCCGCAGCGCCTACGGGGAGCTGCTCCTCACCGATGAGCTGCTGGGCCGCGAGCCCGGCGCGGACGACGGGCCCGACCTGGACTCCCTGGACCTCGACGGCACCGAGGACGGCGAGTCCGAGGAGACGGTGGACGGCGAGGAGCCCCCGGACGCCGACGCCGTCCCGCACAGCCCCGTCGGCGACCGCGAGATCCTCGCCGATCTCGGGATCGGCGAGAAGGAGCTGCGCGCCCTGGACGCGGACGACGCCCTGGGCACGATCGCCGAGGTGCTGGGCGCCTCGGAAGTACTGGAGACCGTCCGCTGACCGCGCCGCACGAGACCCGAGGAACCGTGGACCCGGTGCGCGACCCCTGGCGTGCCGCGATGCGGCTCGCCCTGGCCGAGGCCGGGCGGGCCGCGCTCGGCGGTGACGTCCCGGTGGGCGCCGTCGTGCTCGGCCCGGACGGCACCACCGTGCTGGGCGCCGGTCACAACGAGCGTGAGGCGGCCGGCGATCCGACCGCCCACGCCGAGGTGCTGG
>NZ_WWKH01000848.1:0-759 GCF_009865595.1 Streptomyces sp. SID1328
ACCGAGACCGGGTGCACGGTGTCGCCGTTGGCGAGGATCACGCCGTCCTTCAGCGCGTCCCGGCCGCACCACAGGGAGTAGGCGTTGTTCCACTCCTCGGCCTTGTCGTTGTCGATCAGCGTGATCTTCAGGCCGTACTTGGCCTCCAGCGCGGCCTTGCGGTCGTAGACGGCCTCCTTGCGGTAGCCGACGATGACGCCGACCTCGGTCAGGCCGACCTCCGCGAAGTTCCCCAGCGTCAGGTCCAGCACCGTCAGCGACTCCTCGTCGCCCTCCGGGCCCACCGGCACCAGAGCCTTCGGCAGGGTGTCGGTGTAGGGGCGCAGACGCCGTCCGGCGCCGGCCGCCAGCACGAGACCTATCATCGCGGGTTCTCCTTAACTTCCCCGTGCACGGGGTGACTTCCCCGGTTCGCGGGGTGGGGGGTAAAGCCGTGTGGCCCTGTCGCGAACGACAGGACCACACGAGGGGTGTCAGGTTCAGCTCTCGTCGTCCGGCGCGGGGACCGTGGTGGTCTTCTTCGCCGTCGACTTGGCGGCCGTCTTGGCGGTCTTGGCCGCCTTCTTGGCCGTCGTCTTCTTCGCCGTCGTCGTCTTGGCGGCGGTCTTCTTCGCTGCCGTCGTCTTCTTGGCGGCCGTGGTCTTCTTCGCGGCCGTCTTCTTCGCCGGGGCCTTCTTGGCCGCCTTGCGGGCGGTCTTCTTGGCGGGCGCGGCCTCCTCGGGCTCCGCCTCGGCGGCGGGCTCCTCGGCGGCCGGCTCC
>NZ_WWKH01000849.1:0-787 GCF_009865595.1 Streptomyces sp. SID1328
CGTTCGCCCTGGCCGCCGACGCCGAGGAGATCATCGCGGTGGGCGTGAACTGCTGCGCCCCCGAGGACGTCCCCCACGCGGTGGAGACAGCGGCCCGGACAACCGGCAAGCCAGTGGTCGCCTACCCCAACAGCGGCGAAACCTGGAACGCCCGGAACCGCACCTGGGACGACTCCCCCACCCTCACCCCCGCTTTCTCGGCCACGGGCGCCCGCCTCGTAGGCGGCTGCTGCCGGGTGGGCCCGGAGACGATCACCGCGATCGCCCGAGCGCTCGGCCGCGTCTGACCCTCCGGTCAGCGCCTCCGCAGCACCGGCGACCTCCGCAGCCGCCGGACCGCCGCGAGCCGGTTGACCGAGGGAGCCTGCACGGACCAGGTCCCGACTCGTCGTGGTCGGCGTCGTGAGCGCGGCCGTAGCCGCCGGCACGCTGGCCCTCGCGCCCACCGCCTCGGCCAAGGCACCCAACATCGCGATGGGCTACGACAACAACCCACACGCCGTGTGGTGCGTGCAGCACCTGATCAACGACTGGGCCGCCAAGTGGCACGTCGACGGCTATCACTCGCGGCCTATGGCGGAGGACGGCATCTTCGGCAACTGGACCGACTACTGGGTCCGGCGCGCGCAGGACGCCTGGATGGGCGGCGACGCCGACGGGATCGTCGGACCCGCCACCGGAAACCATCTGATCGAGGGCACACAACTCACCGGAGACACCTACTACGGCGGAGCCGGCCACTACTGCTACTACCTCATCCCCACCGGCTGACCAGCCCGTCGCCGTC